>JBOGGT010000001.1:0-25354 GCA_050744225.1 Acidimicrobiales bacterium
ACGGGCCTGGAAGTGGCCTAATGTACGCTTTAGGTCCGGACGGCCAGATTCTTCCAGGTTGGCCCGTGAACCCCGTACCCGGTGGCTTTATCTCCGGCCAAGCTTCGACAGCCGATCTTTACAACAACGGGCAGCAAGACGTCCTGGTTCCCACGGTACAAGGGCTGTTCGCATATTCGCCGGCGGGGCAGCTGCTATGGCAGGTGTCCTCTGGGACGCAGCTCGCAACCGGGTCCGTGGACCAGAAGCCAGTCGTCCTGCAAAATGCACCTCTGGTGACGAAGGACCCGAACGGGTCGCTGGGCATCACTATCGCGGGAACGGTGCTCAATACAGGTGAAGGTGTCATACAGCACTACGAGATCCCAGGCGGTGTGATCGGCACCGGGGCGTGGCCCATGTGGCGGCATGACCCAACGCTTTCCGGTAACGCCCGGGGCGTCGACGGTTCACGCATCGTTCTGTCCCGCCTTGCTGGGTCCAACCGGGACCTCACTGCAGTGGCGGCCAGTGAAAGTGAGTTTCGCTCAACGGGGAGTGCAAAGGCGGTCGTCGTGGCCACTGACGCCAACTTTCCAGACGCTCTGGCTGGGTCTCCGTTGGCGGTTGCCAAAGGTGCACCGATACTGCTAACCTCGCCCGAGCGGTTGCCAACAGCGGTCCAGGGGGAGATGCAAAGAGTGTTGCCCGCCGGGGGCGCGGTCTATATTCTGGGTGGCTCCGCGGCAATCTCGGCGGGCGTCGAGCGTCAGGTAGCAAACCTAGGTTACAAGGTGGTCAGGGAGTCTGGTCCAACGCGGTTTGCCACTGCCAGCGCCATTGCAAGGACGTTGGGGAGCCCTTCGACTGTGCTCGAGGCGGACGGGACGACGTTCCAGGATGCCCTGGTGGCCGGACCCGCGGCAGCCAAGTTGGGTGGTGCCGTTCTGTTGACCAACGGGGAGAAGATGCCGACGAGCACATCTGCGTACTTGCATTTGCACGAAGGGCGGCACTACGCGGTTGGTTCTGCTGCCCAAGGGGCGGATCCGAATGCGCAGGCTGTGGGGTCATCAGATGACTACGATAGGGCTGTCGCGGTTGCACAGAAATTTTCCCCCGGTGCTGCGCTCGCTGGCTTCGCTTCCGAGACGGACTACGCGGACGAACTGTCGGGGGATGCGAATGTGGCTGCCGGTGGTGGCCCGATGATCTTGGTGCCGAGTTCGGGCGCCCTGCCGGCGCCGGTGTCGGCGTACTTGCTCAGTTCGTCGGTGGTTTCTGGGCTGGTTTACGGGGGCACTGCAGCCGTGAGCTCTGAAGTAGTGGGCCGCTTGGGCGCGGTGGGGCGATAGCTGAAGCGTTGGTGGGCTGCTGACGCGGGTTCTTCTCTTGGGGCCTCGCGGCATGGGTGTGGGTCATCCGGTGGGAACAGACGTACGCTCAGGAGGCGGGACGTGGGTGATCGGGCCGAGGGTACCCACAGCGGGAAGGGCACCCCGAAGTAACCTCGTCATCTCATGAACCTCGTCATCGCCGCCTCTGTCTTCCCGGTCATCTTCCTCGGCGAGCTGCCCGACAAGACCATGTTCGCCTCCTTGGTGATGTCGGCCCGCAGCCGTGCGGGGCCAGTATGGCTGGGCGCGGCGGCGGCATTCGTTGTTCACGTCTCGATCGCGGTCACCGTTGGTGTGGCCATCTTCCGCCTGCTGCCGCATCGGGTGGTCGGCGGTCTGGTGGCGATCACTTTCCTGGTAGGCGCGGCCCTGTCGGTGCGCGAAGCGCGTCGTGGCCCGGCTGAGGAGGTTGCTGGCGCCCGCATTGCCTCGGGACCGCGGGTGGCCCTGATCGCGTTTGGTGTGATCTTCCTGGCGGAATGGGGGGACCTGACCCAGATCCTCACCGTCGACCTGGCGGCCCGCTACCACTCACCCTTTTCGGTAGCACTCGGCGCGCTCGTTGCCCTGTGGGTGGTGGCCGGGCTGGCGGTGGTCGGGGGCAGCACCCTGCTGCGCCTCGTCAACGTCAAGGTGGTTCGCCTCGTCACCGCAGTGGTCCTGGTCGGTTTGGCAGGCTACGCGGCCGGGCAGGCCCTGGCGTAGCGCGGCGGAGTTCGTCGCTGCGCCCCAAGCGTTTGCGGGTCTATGTGTCGGCCAGCGTGACTTCGACCATTAGCTCGGAGCCCTCCCAGGCCACCAAGGGCCCCGTGATGTTGCCGGCCGCGAGCAGGTCTGTCCGCGCGAGCTCGAGGGCGGCCAAGCGGTCGGGCAGGTCGGTGATCACCACCCGGGCCACGGGGGCGCGCATGGAGACGTGGGCCTCCGACTTGGCTCGGCGGACCCGCCCCAACACATCGGCGGTGACTTCCAGGACCAGCGGGTCTCCGGGAGTGCCCAGCTCGTCGACGGCGGGCCACGCAGCCAGGTGAACCGACCCCTCGGGGTGCCACCAGGACCAGACCTCTTCGGCCACGAATGGAAGGATTGGGGCAAAAAGGCGCTGTAGCACCGAAAGGGCGATCCGGAGGGCAGCGCGGGCAGAGATGGTCGGCCGAAGAGGAACGAGAACCTCAGGATCTCCGTATGCTCGGCCCTTCACCAGCTCCAGGTAGTCGTCGCAGAAGGACCAGAAGAACCCCTCAGTGCGTTCCAGCGCCCTCGACTGGTCATACGCCTCGAACGCCGCGCCGGCCTCGGCAACCACCCGTCCCAGGCGGCCCAGCATGGACAGGTCCAGCGCCTCGGTCACCTCGCCGACCGAGCCGCCGGTGGCCGCGCCGCCGGTGGCCGCGCCGTCAGAGCCTCCATCGGCGCCGGCCAGGGAGAGCACGAAGCGCGAGGCGTTCAACAGCTTGATCGCCAGGCGCCGGCCTATCTTCATCTGGCCCTCGTCGTAGGTGGCGTCCATCCCCGGCCGTCCGCTGGCAGCCCAGTAGCGGACCGCGTCTGAGCCGAATGTCTCAAGCAGCGCGGCGGGAGTGACGACGTTGCCCTTGGACTTGGACATCTTCTTCCGGTCCGGGTCCAAGATGAAGCCCGAGATCGCGGCGTCCGACCAGGGCAGGCAGCCGTGCTCCAGCTCCGAGCGCACCACCGTCGAGAACAGCCAGGTCCGGATGATGTCCTGGCCCTGAGGGCGCAGGTCCATCGGGAACACCCGCGCAAACAGGTCCTCGTCGTCCTCCCAGCCCCCCGCGATCTGGGGCGTCAGAGACGATGTGGCCCAGGTGTCCATCACGTCGGGGTCTCCCACGAAGCCACCGGCCTGACCCCTCTGGGACTCGGTGAACCCCGGCGGGACGTCCACCGACGGGTCCACGGGTAGGCACGAATCGGCGGGAGGGCGGACGGGGGAAGACCAGTCCACTGTTCTGTCGGGACCGAGCGGGTACCACAGCGGGAAGGGCACCCCGAAGTAGCGCTGGCGGGAGATGTTCCAATCGCCGTTCAGGCCCTCCACCCACGAACGGTATCGCCCCCCCATGAAGCCTGGGTGCCACGCGAGCTCCTCACCACGGGCGAGCAGGGCGTCGCGGTGGGCGACCGTGCGGATGAACCACTGGCGGCTGGTCACCACCTCCAGGGGCCGGTCTCCCTTCTCGTAGAACTTGACCGGGTGGATGATTGGCCGGGGTTCCCCGATCAGGTCACCCGAGGCGATCAGTGCCGAGACGATGGCGGTACGGGCGCGCTTGACCGGCAGGCCGACCAGCGCCCCGTACGCCGCCTCGGCGCCAGCAGGGTTGCACGACGCCCAGCTGGGTGATCCCCAGTTCACCGGGACCAGCCGGCCGTCCCGCCCGAGCACCACCCGCATGGGCAGGCCCAGCTCCCGCCACCAAACCACGTCGGCGGTGTCGCCAAAGGTGCAGACCATCGCGATGCCCGAGCCCTTTTCGGGGTCCGCCAGCTCGTGAGCCAGCACGGGGACCGAGACCCCGAACAGGGGAGTGCGCACAGTGTGGCCGAACAGCCCCGAGTACCGGGCGTCCGACGGGTGCGCCACCAGCGCCACGCACGCCGGCAGCAGCTCCGGCCGGGTGGTCTCGATCTCTACAAACCTGGCCCCCGCCCCGCCCGACCTAGTCCCGCTGGCCCCAGTCACGTCAACGGCGAACCGCAGCCGGTGGTAAGCGCCGGGCACGTCGCGTTCTTCCAGCTCGGCCTGGGCGACGGCGGTCTGGTAGTCGACGTCCCAAAGGGTGGGGGCGTCGGCCTGGTATGCCTCGCCCCGCTCCAGCAGGCGCAGGAACCCCCGCTGCGCGGCCCGGCGAGCGCCCACACCGATGGTGGTGTAGGTCATGGACCAGTCCACCGACAGCCCCAGCTGGCGCCAGAGCGCCTCGAAGGCCGCCTCGTCGGAGGTTGAGAGCGCTTGGCACAACTCCACAAAGTTGGGCCGAGACACCGGAACCGGCGCGGTCCCGGACGGAAGGCCCCCGCCCGCTACGGGGGGCACCAGGTCGGCCACATATCCCAGGCTGGGGTCGCAGCGCACCCCGTAATAGTTCTGGACCCGCCGCTCGGTGGGCAGGCCGTTGTCGTCCCACCCCATCGGGTAGAAGACCGCAGAGCCGCGCATCCGCCGGTAGCGGGCCACCGCATCGGTGTGGGTGTAGGAAAAAACGTGCCCGATGTGCAGGGAACCGCTCACAGTGGGAGGGGGCGTGTCGATCGAGAACACCTCGGGACGGGTCGCAGAGCGGTCGAAGGCGTAGGTCCCATCGCGCGCCCAGCGGGCCGACCAGCGGGCCTCCAGGCCGTCGAGGCTGGGGCGCTCCGGGACGGTGGGTGGCATAGGTCCAGTACCGTACCCGTGTGCTCCACGTCTACGACACCGCTACGGGGTCGGCGCCGGACTGAGTGCCGTATCGCACGGGGCCCTGGGCCGACATGTGCCGTAGAAGTCCGGGGAGCGTCGGACCACTCACTCCTATGCGTCCCGGCGTTCCCGGTCGGCGTTGTAAATCTCACGATGCGCGTCCATGCAGGCCTGCAACCGTTCCCAGCGAGCAACTCGAAGCCGGAAGTCCGAGGACAGGTCCGTGGTGTCTAGGGCTCTGATTGGCGTTGGATGAACGTGGCCATTCCCGGGACGGTAAAGGCAACGACGCCATGTTCGGGGGCGTAGATCAGCCCCTTGGAGATGAGGCTGGCGCGGGCAGGGCCGAGACTGGTCGGTGGGCGCCCGAGACGTCGGGCGACGTCGCTGGAGCTGCGGCCTTGGTATCCGTCGACGGCGAGCGCTCGCAGGTACTGCTGTTCGGAACGGGTCGCGCGATCCCAGCGAACTCGGAAGAAACCGTCGTCCAGGGCAGCGCGACCACGGACGGCACCCACACGGGCGTCGGCCAGCGTGACCGGGGGTTTGACGGTTTCGTTCCACGTCTCCTGCCCGAACTGCTGCAGAAAGTACGGATAGCCCTGGGCTTCATCCAAGATTAAGTTGAGTGCGTCGTCCTCCCAGGCCACACCTTCTGCGATGGACGGTTCGAGCAGGGCGTCACGGGCGAGATCGCGGCCAAGATGCTCGACCCTCTTGAAGCTGAACAGGCGCTCGGCGTAGGACTTCGCCTCGGCCAATATCCGGGGAAGGCTCGGCAAGCCGGCGAGGGCGAACAGGCAGGGCCAGCTGTTCTGACCGGCGAGATGGGCGGTGGCACAGACGGCGGTGAGCTCGTCTCTGGTGAGGTCTTGCGCCTCGTCAATCAGGATCGCCAACCCGACACCCTGCTCACCGGCGGCGCCGGACAAGTCTCGAACGAGCTTGGCCAGGTCGGTCTCCATCGATCCGGTGTCGGCGCCGCCGCCGGGACTGTCAGCAAGGTCGAGTCCAAAGGTCCAGCTTCCGGTGGCGTCGACCGATGCCCGGAAACTAACAGCGGTCTTGAGGGCTTGTAGAAAGCGCCGACCAGCAGACGGTCTGGCCAGATCGGAGAGGGTCGGATGGAGCGCGTCGGAGATGGTCGCGCGCAAGGTCTTACCGGCAGCGGCTTCGACCTGCGCGACGATCCATTCCCGGTCGTCCGCCTCGCGGCTGAACACGGTGAGCAGGACCGTCTTTCCGACGCCACGCAATCCGTAGAGAACCATCGGCTGTGCTGACCGCCCGGCCTGTACCCGGTCGAGAGCAACCCGCCACGCGCCTCGTTGTGCGTCGCGTCCGACCAGGGCCGTCGGCGGGCGTCCAGCCCCGGGAGAGTAGGGGTTGCGGACTGGATCCATGACCTCACTATAGCGAAATCTACATGTTTATAGCGAAACACTACTGGGCCCAAGAAAAGGCTGGACAATCAAGGTCGTCGGGCAGGTCGACCAGATCAAGAACGCCTCGGTAACCTCACCTCGGTGGTAGTACTCGGTCACCGCTCGCGGAAACCCCCCCGAGGTGAGATGCGCCTACCAGGCGAGATCAAGCTCGTCGATCAAGAAGTCGATGGACTCGGCGCTCGCCCGGGAGGGCGGGCGCCATGGGTCCAGTACCGTACCCGTGTGCTACACCTCTACGAGACCGCTACGGGGTCGGTCACCGAGGGACTCGCAGGTTCGCCGTGGGCGTTCCCGCTCCACGAGGACCCCCGGCCTACGGGTATGGCTTTGCGCCTTCATACGAACGACGCAGTGCTGCGTCGTTCGCAGATCGACCAACTCCCAAAGAGGGACCCATGCTGTACGAGACCCCCTTCACATCCACCAACCTCGTCACTGACGAGAAGGACCTGAGCACCCACTGGTGCTGCATCATCCAGGACCACGACCGCCGGGCGTGCTTGCCCGTATGAATACCACGCGTGTAGTATGGACGCCGAGGAGAGGAGCCCAACATGCCGTTCAAGGCAACGCCAATCACACTGGATGACCCCACCCGAGCCGAACTTGAACGCAGGACACGTGCTGGGACCGCTGAGCAGCGTGAAGTCAAGCGAGCAAGGATCATCCTTTCTGCCGCGGATGGGATGTCGTCTCGGCGCATCGCCAAGACTGTTGGGATGCACGAGTCGAATGTTGCGATGTGGCGTGGCCGATTCTTGTCCGGTGGGCTTGGCGGACTTGGCGATGCCCCGCGTCCGGGAGGCCCGCCACTATACGGCCACGACGTGTGGATCAAGATCGCAGCGCTGGTGTCCAGCGTGAAGGACCCTGACGATCCGGTAGCCTTTTGGACTCATCAGGATATAGCCACGGTGTTGAACAGCGAGGGCATAGGGATCTCGGTGTCCCAGGTGGGCCGCATCCTCGCTGACATGGACATCAAGCCCCACAAGGTCACCGGTTGGCTGAATCGGAAAGACGACCCCCAGTTTTGGGACCGGGTCGAAGACGTCTGCGGGCTGTACCTGTCTCCGCCCGAGAACGCCCTGGTAGTGAGCGTGGACGAGAAGACCGGCATCCAGGCCACCGAGCGCATCGCGCCCAGCAGTGCCCCGATGCCCGGACGGCCGACACGCCGGGAGTTCGAGTACCGCCGCCACGGCACCGCTTCGCTGATGGCAGCGCTTCAGGTGCATACCGGTGAGGTGCTCGCCACCGACATCGCTTCCAACAACTCCGTCACCTTCACCGACTTTTTGACCCGCATCGACCAAAGCGTCGATGCGGACCTGGAAATCCACCTGATCATGGACAACGGGTCCTCCCACACCGCAAAAGCCACCACGGCCTGGTTGGATGAGCATCCCCGGTTTATCCCCCACTACACACCCGTGCATGCGAGTTGGGTCAACCAGGTTGAGTTGTTCTTTTCGATAATCACTCGTCGAGTCATCAAGCGGGGCAGCTTCACCTCCAGAGACGACCTGGTGTCCAAACTCATGCGATACATCACCTCCTACAACGAGACCGCTAAACCGTTCGCCTGGACCTACTCCGGAAAGCCTCTGAAGGCGGTGGCATGAACCACCCCCCCGTCGAAACAGTCCCCGTCGAGTATGCCTTAGCTCATGATATTGCCCTCGCACTCGCCATCAGAAGTAAAGGTGATGATGCCTCATTGTTCAATTTGGGACGCCTGTACCAGGACACGGGTGAGACGACCCTTGCCGAAGTGCTACTGCTCTTTGCCGGACTTTTAATTTTTGCAAACCGTGAAGAGGCAATTGGGGATGACGAGGACCAGGAATGTTGGAGGTCGGTCGCCTCGCTTGCTATGCAGCGGGGTGACGTATACACCGCACAGGCCGCAATTGCGCGCGTTCAATCCCTGGACTTGCGCAGAGACCTTCAGGAACAATTGAACCGGCAAGTGTAGGAAACGGAGGGGGATTTTCCTTGACGACCCGCCTATTGCGCCGAGACGCAGCAGGTGCGCCGCTGGCAGAGCACCCGCTCTGTCGAGCGGTGTAGCCGAGATCGTAGCGGGCCCGGTCGAGGAGGGTCTGATCGGTAGCAGTACAGGCGATAGGGTCCGATCCGGCGGCGCCAGCCCGCCACCACGGGTTTCGGTCGAGCAGCCGCCCCCTTAGCTCGTCATCTCTCTCGCGCCTACCTTACCAAAACCCCCCCACTTTTGGTAAGACTAATGAGTCAGAACCCCCCCTGTTTTGGGCGCGATACAGGTGGGTGCCGTGGGTCCAGTACCGTACCCGTGTGCTGCACCTCTACGACACCGCTACGGGGTCGGTCACCGAGCTGGTCCTCAGGGAGCCCGGCAAGGTCTCCATGTACGTGTGTGGGCCGACCGTGTACGACGTCCCGCACCTCGGACACGGCCGGTTCACCCTGGTCTTCGACATCCTGCGGCGCTACCTTGAGTGGAGCGGGCTCGAAGTCGTCTACGTGTCCAACATCACCGACGTGGACGACAAGATCATCGCCCAGGCCAAGGCTGACGGGACCTCGACAGCCGAGGTGGCCGAGCGAAACGAGGAGGCGTGGTGGGCCGCGATGGCCGCGCTCGGGGTCAAGGTCCCGACGGAGACCCCCCACGCCACCGCCTACATTCCCCAGATGATCGCGCTGGTGGAGCGCCTGGTGGCGAGCGGTGATGCCTACCAAACCTCCGATGGGGTCTACCTGGAGGTGTCCAGGGTCCCGGGCTACGGCTTGTTGGCCCGCCAGCCGCTGGACTCGCTGCGGGCGGGAGCCCGGGTCGCCACCGCGGACGAAAAGCGCACCCCGCTGGATTTTGCCCTGTGGAAGCTGGCCAAGCCGGACGAGCCCTCCTGGCCCTCACCCTTCGGTGCAGGTCGCCCCGGGTGGCACACCGAGTGCGTGGTGATGGCGCTGGACCTACTCCACGACGGCTTCGACCTCCACGGCGGCGGTGCCGACCTGGCTTTTCCCCACCACGAGAACGAGCGCGCCCAAGCGGTGGCCCTCGGTCGGTCCTTTGCCCGCCACTGGTGCCACAACGGCTGGGTGGTCGACGCCTCGGGCGAGAAGATGTCCAAGTCCCTGGGCAACTTTACCTCCCTCACCGACCTGCTGGCCCACACCGACGGGCGCGCCTACCGCCTCATCGTCGCCCGTTCCGACTACCGCCAGCCCCTGCTGGTGACCCCTGAGACCATGGCCGACGCGGAGCGCGCCCTCGTCCGTCTGGACACCCTGGCCCGTCGCGCCTCCAATTTTGGATTAATTTCCTCGGTTCCGCCGGACCGCCCTGCCCTCTCCCGCTTCGCGGCGGCGATGGACGACGACCTCGACACCCCAGCCGCCACCGCCGGGATCTTTGACCTCGCGCGCGCCGCCAACTCGGCCTTCGACTCAGGGCAGGTGGAGGCCGGAAGGCGGCTGGCCGCGACGGTGGTCGAGCTGGCTGGCGCCTTGGGCCTGGTCCTGCGGGGTGACGACCAGGCACTAGACCCGGTGGCAAATGAGCTGGTGAGGCGGCGCGACGAGGCCCGGGCCAGCCGGGACTTCGCCTCTGCGGACCGGCTGAGGGCCCAGCTGGAAGCGATGGGCTGGGTGGTGGAGGACACCGCGTCGGGAACCCAGGTCCGCCGGCCGGCCGGCTGATCTGGCCCCGCGCCCACGGGGGTTTGCTCAGGGCGATTTGTCCTGCTATCGTCCCCTTCTGCTATGGTTGGGGGCGAGGGGAGGCCTTGAGGGCCTACGTAGGTGCCCCTCAGTTTTGTCAGACCGAGAAGGGGGTTCGCCGACGTGGCGACCGGTACCGTAAAGTGGTTCAACTCGGAGAAGGGCTACGGCTTCATCTCCCAGACAGAGGGTGCTGATGTGTTCGTGCACTTCAGCGCGATCCAGATGAATGGCTATCGCAGCCTTGAAGAGGGCCAGCTGGTCGAGTTTGAGATCCAGGAGGGCAACAAGGGCCTGCAGGCCGCCAACGTTCGACCCAGCCAGTAACGCTCGGCCCGTAACGCTCGGCCCGTGAGCGGGAGCGTGCTCAGGGCGCGCACCCCAGTGACAAGAACGCGAGTTCTAGCCCGGTGCATGCCCCCACGTTGAGGGCAACGGGAATCCCACCGAGTCCGATATCGACGGATACCTGTGGGAGGAGGCCGCCACCCGATTGGGTGCCGCTGGGAAGGCCGCCAACGGGCGCGACAACGGTCGGAAGGACCAGTGGGCTGGGACCGGTGCCACCTGACCCGGTGCCCGTTGAGCGGTTCGTGTTGGATCCCTTGCCCGCCGACCCGTTCGAGGGGGTGGTGTTTGTGCCCGACCCGGTAGGAGCTGGTCCGGTAGGAGCTGGTCCGGTGCCACCAGACCCACTGCCTTCGGGCGAGGGCGTCGAGCCCTGCGGGGGCGAACCCGAGGGGTTGACCCCTGCCCCGGCCAGCCCGCCGACGCTTTGGGTGTCCTTCGCCGCTGTGCCTCCGAGTGGCCGTCCAGTAGCGGTCGTGCTGGGGGGCTTGGTCTGGATCACGGTCACGTCAGGGGCGTTGGCGACGAGGTTGCCCGCAGCCGCCAGCGCTTGAGGAGCCAGGGGAGCAGAGGCCTGGTCGAGCACGGCGACCCCGATGATGGCCAGGCCGAGAGCGGCGAGCCAGGCGCGCACAAGGGGCCTGCTGACCTCCCCGCGCAGCGCGGCAGTGGGCTCGCTTCTCGGCGGCTCTCCGTTCGACCAGCCTGCGGTTGCAGCGCTGAGGAGGCCCTCGGGGAGTGGGACTACCACCTGGCGGAGCGTGGTGGCCAGCTCCTGGAGTTGGTTGAGCCGGGCCTGGCAGGAGCCACAGTTGGACAGGTGTGCATCCACCTCGGCCCGCTGGGCTGTACTGAGCGAGCCGCTGAAGTGACTTGTCAGTCGATCTGCGGTCGGTTTGCAGCTGAGGTCGGTGGGTTCAAGATGTTCGCCGGGTGGGGAGAGCTCCACCAATCCGGCCCAGGCCCTGGCCTTCAGGGTGGCGACCTCGGCGACCTCCACCCCGATGATGCGGGCGGCTTCGGCGGCAGGGATGTTCTCAACCTCGACCAGCCAGAGGACCGAACGCCAGCGTTCGGGAAGGCTGCGGAATGCACCGAGCACTCTGGTGGCAAACACCTGCGTCCCCACTGGGGCCCCGACCGGAGCGCCCAGCGGAGCGCCATCTCGGAGCGAAGGTGCAACCTGCTGCGACCCCTGAGCAGGTCCCGACCGGCGCAGGGTGCTGACCGCGACTTCTCGTGTGGCCGCTATCAGCTGTGGTCGAAGGTGGTTGTAGGCGAGGCCCACGTCGTCTCCCGCGCTGGAGAGGACCTCGGTGAACGCCTGGGAGACGGCTTCGCTGGAATCTGCGGGGTTGGAGGTGATCGCCATCGCGGTCCGCCACGCCACCGGGACGTGCCGGCGGCACAGCTCGGGGAGGGGGCGCGGCTGGCCCCGGAGCGATTCGGCAAAGGCCAGAGACCCATCGCTCCCCGGTTCGTCGCTCCCCTGTCGGCGGCTGCCCAGGCGACTACTGCCCAGGCGACGACTGGCCAGTCGGTGCTCTGCCCGAACTTGGCGAGTTGGCATCAAGTTTTCCCTCCCCCGCCTATGGTATCGGGCGCATTGCGCCAGCGCTTGAGCCCGATTGCGCCAAACCGGGCCAAATTGCTCAGCGTTTTCCATCCGCGCAGGTGTTAGAACCTATGGCGTGTCCAAACGAGCGCTGATCACCGGCATCACTGGCCAGGACGGGTCCTACCTGGCCGAGCTCCTGCTCGAGGAGGGCTATGAGGTGGTGGGGATGCTGCGGCGCAGCAGCACCTTGAACTTCGAGCGGATCTCCCACATCCAGGACCGGCTCACCCTGGTGCCCGGCGACCTGCTGGACGAGGTGTCGATGATCAACATCCTGCGCGAGTACCGGCCGGTCGAGGTCTACAACCTGGCCGCGATGTCGTTCGTCCAGACCTCTTGGAGCCAGCCGGTGCTCACCGGCGAGACCACCGCTCTGGGGGTCACCAGGATGCTGGACGCGATCCGGATCGTGGACCCCGAGATCCGCTACTACCAGGCCAGCTCCTCGGAGATGTTCGGCAAGGTCCGCCAGGTCCCCCAGAGCGAGACCACTCCATTCTACCCCCGCAGCCCCTACGGGGTGGCCAAGGTCTACGGTCACTGGATCACGGTGAACTACCGGGAGAGCTACGGCCTGCACGCCTCCTCGGGGATCTTGTTCAACCACGGAAGCCCCCGACGGGGCCTGGAGTTCGTGGAGCGCAAGGTGACCCACGGGGTCGCCCGGATCGCCGCCGGCCTGGATGACCACCTTCTGCTGGGGAACCTGGATGCGCAGCGGGACTGGGGCTATGCAGCTGACTACGTGCGGGCGATGTGGCTGATGCTGCAGCAGGAGGCTCCCGGCGACTACGTGGTGGCGGCGGGCAGGACCCACTCGGTGCGCGAGCTGTGCGAGCTGGCCTTTGCCCGCGCGGGGTTGGACTGGACCGCCCACGTCCGCTTCGACGAGCGCTTCATGCGCCCCGCCGAGGTGGACATCTTGGTGGGTGATCCGAGGCGGGCGGAGGACCTGCTCGGCTGGCGGCGCGCGGTCGAGTTTCCCGAGTTGGTCGCGATGATGGTGGACTCGGACCTGGCCCTGGTAAAGCGTCAAGAGGCCGGTCAACCATAGTGCTGCCAGTGGTTGGAACTCTGAGCCAGTTCCAACCTAGCATTGCGGCCATGAAGCTCAGCCGCGTCAATCTCCGAGTCTGTGGAAGCAAGCTGTCGGCCAATAGGGTTCGTCTCGCGCTGGGCACCTTGGGCATCGCTTCGGTCGCGGCCACCGTGTGGCTGGGCTTCTGGGGGACCCCTCCGAGCGCCAACATGGGCCAGCGGGTCCGCCTCCTCTACATCCACCCTGCGGTGGCCTGGGTCGCCTACCTGGCCTTCGGGGTCGCGGCGGTGGCGAGCGTGCTCTACCTGTGGGGTCGCACCCGGTCCCTGGCCTGGGACCGCCTGGCCGTGGCGTCCGCCGAGGTGGGCGTGGTGTTCTGCGGGCTGACCCTCGTCTCCGGGTCGATCTGGGGACGGGCCACCTGGGGCGTGTGGTGGGCCTGGGATGCACGGCTCGACTCCACTGCCCTGCTGTTCGTCTGCTACGTGGGCTACCTGGTCCTGCGCCGGGTTCCCGCCGACCGAGCTGTGCGGGCCAGGCGCTGCGCGCTGGCGGCGCTGGTGTCGTTCGTGCTGGTGCCGGTCAGCTACCTGTCGGTGTACTGGTTCAACTCCCTCCACCAGACCGGCACCGTGCTCGACCCCCAGCGCCAGATCAAGGTCAACGGGATCATGCTGCTCACCATGCTGCTCGGGTTCTGTGCCCTCACCGTGGTCTACGCCTGGATGGTCATGCACCGCTACCAGGTCGAGGTGCTGGAGGAGCGCCTGGAAGACGAGGCGCTGGACCTGGCCCTCGCAGCCGAGACCCGGCGAGTCGGGGTTCAGACCGTTGGCGCTCAGGTGACCGTGACCCAGACGGCGGGTCCCCAGCACGTGGTCGTTGAGGTCGCTCCGGCGCAGGATGTCGCGTCTGGAGAGGTGGTGGCGCGGTGAGCTACGTGGATGCGGGCTACGTGATCGTACTTTCCACCCTGGCGGCGTACAGCGCCTGGGTCGCCCGTCGCCACCGCGTCCTGGCGCGGGCACTTCCCCCGAAGTCGGGCACCTCCGGGCACTGATGTCACTGGCTGCACCTGGGGCGCCCGCCACCGGTGAGGCGTCCCGGCCCCTGGGATCGACTCCGCGCCCCCGCTCCTGGCGGCATCTGGAGCACCCGCGCCGGCTCTGGTTCGTGGCTGGCGCGGTGGTGATCGCCCTAGGAGTCTTGTTGTTCGAGGGCCTGACCAGCTCGCTCAACTACTTCGAGACCGCCAACCAGGCAGTGGCCAAGCGGGCCAGCCTCGGCGCATCGACCTTCAATCTGGAGGGGACGGTGGTAGCCGGGACTGTGCGTCAGACCGCTCAAGGCGCCGACTTCACCGTGTCCAACTCCGGAGTGTCGGTCAGGGTGGTCAACGTCGGGAGCCCGCCCCAGCTGTTCAGGCCCGGCATCCCGGTGGTCCTGGTGGGTCACTTCTCCGGTGGCGGAGACACCTTCGCCAGCAGCCAGATCATCGTGAAGCACTCCGCCTCCTACGTCGCCGCCCACCCCAACCGGGTCAAGGCGACCAACGGCTCGGTGCAATAGCCCAGGTGACCGGCGCTCTCGGCCATGCTGCCGTGCTCCTGGGGTTCCTGGCCGCGGTGGCGGGGATCGCGTTGGTGGGCACGGGTCTGGTGCGGCACAAGGCTCAATTATTAAAACAGGCTGGCATCTACGCAGGCTTGATGCTCTTCGCGGCCGTCGTGGCGGTGGCGGTGATGGAGCACGCCCTGATCACCCACGACTTCCGCCTGGCGTTCGTGGCGGCGAACAACAGCCGCGAGACCCCGCTGTTCTATTCCATAACCGGGCTTTGGTCCGCCCTGGCCGGCTCTATCCTGTTGTGGGCGCTGGTGCTCTCAGGGTACATCGCGGCGATGGTGTGGCACTTCCGGCACCGGGCGACCGACCCGCTGGTTGGGTGGGCGACGCTGACCTGTTTCGTGGTGGCGGCGTTCTTCTTCGCCCTGATCCTCGGGCCGGCCAACCCGTTCAAGGAGGTGGTCGGGGCGATCCCGCCCGACGGCGCCGGGCCCAACGCCCTGCTTCAGGACAACTTGTTGGTGGTGATCCACCCGCCCTTCTTGTACCTGGGCTTCGTCGGGTTCACCATCCCGTTCTCCTTCGCCATCGGGGCGCTGGCGACCGGGCGGCTGGGGGAGTCCTGGCTGGCCGAGACCCGGCGCTGGACCCTTTTTGCCTGGGGACTGCTGACCGTGGGCATCATCCTGGGCGCATGGTGGTCCTACAAGGTGCTCGGATGGGGCGGGTTCTGGGCTTGGGACCCGGTCGAGAACGCGGCCTTCCTGCCCTGGCTCACCGGGACAGCTTATTTGCATTCGGTCATGGCGCAGGAGCGGCGCGGCCTGCTGCGGGTGTGGAACATCTCCCTGGTAGTTGCCACCTTTAGCCTCACCATCCTGGGCACCTTCCTCACCCGCTCGGGGGTGCTGGAGTCGGTTCACTCGTTCTCGGAGTCCAATCTGGGGCCGGTGCTCATCGGGTTCTTCGGGGTGGTCACGGTGGTCTCGGTGGGCCTCATCTGGTGGAGGGGCGACCTGCTCCGGGCGCGGACGCGGGTCGAGCATCCCTTGTCGCGCGAGGGCGGGTTCTTGGTCAACAACCTGTTATTCGCCGCCTTCGCCTTCGTGGTGCTTTTGGGGACGGTGTTCCCGCTCTTCGCCGCCGCTCTGAATGGCTCCTCGTTGACGGTTGGACGGCCTTACTTCGACACATTGACCACGCCGATCGGCCTGGCCCTGCTGTTCTTCATGGCGGTGGGGCCGGTCCTGTCCTGGCGGCGCTCGTCTGGGTCTGCGGTGCGCTCGCGCCTGGTCCTGCCCGCCTGGGCCGGGGGGCTGACGATTTTGGGTTGCGCTCTGGCGGGGATCAGGGGAATCGTGCCACTGCTGGCGTTCGGGCTCGGGGCCTTTGCCGGGGTATCGGCCCTGGCGCACCTCTACGGCTCGGTGCGATCGTCCGTGCGTAGCGGGGCGACCGGGCGCTCCGGCGTGACGGGGTTCTGGCGGGGCCTGGTGGGACGCTCGAACGGGGGCATGGTGGTCCACCTGGGGGTGGTGGTGATCGGGGTGGCCCTGGCCGCCAGCATGTCCTTCGGCCGGCGCAGCCAGGTGACGCTGTTCCCGGGGCGTTCGACGGTGGCGGACGGCCAGACCCTGACCTACCGGGGCGTTCACACTGTGGTGACGCCGTCGAGGACCGAGGAGGTGGCGGACGTCGAGGTGGTCGGGCGGGGGGTGATGAGGCCCGGGGTCAGCCAGTTCGGGACCGATCTGCAAGCCGTGGGGACCCCGGCGATCTCCGCCGGCCTGCGCAACGACGTCTACATCACCTTCGACGGGCCCCCCACCGGCGAGTCCCAGTCTGTCCTGATCGGGGTGATCGTCCAGCCGATGGTGAGCTGGCTGTGGATCGGGGGCGGGATCATGGCCCTCGGGACGCTGCTGGCGGGATTCCCCCGGCGCCGACGCTCAGAGGCCGCCGCTGTTGCTGGGTCCGCTGTTGCTGTTGCTGGGGCCGCCGTGGCTTTGTCGGACCGGGCGCGCTCCGGGCTGCCGGCACCGGTCCCCGTGATTACGTACCGCGAAATGCCTCCCCCCTCGCCGGTGCCGTGAGCCGGGTCCGCCCAGACTGGCTCCGTCTGACCCGCATCCGGCTCGCAGCCGGCGGGGTGGTGGTGGTCGCGGTCGTGCTCATCGTCGTGTTCGCCACCGCCCCGAACGCAGCCAACCTCCAGGCGCAGACTCCCCTGATCGGCAAGGTGGCCCCTGCCCTTTCGGGCAAGTCCTATACCACCGGTGGCTCGGTGAGCGTGGGCGGGTTGCGGGGCCGCTTCGTGCTGGTCAACTTCTTCGCCAGCTGGTGCGAACCGTGTGCATCGGAGGCTCCCCAGCTGGTGGGCTTTGCTGCCGCCAACCGATCCAACGTGACCGTGTTGGGCGTGGATATCGGCGAAGCCCCAGCTGTCGCTGCCCGGTTCGTGACCCAGCACGGAGGGGACTACCCGGTCCTGGACCCCTCCGCCATCGTGCTCGTGCAGTGGGGCGTGCGGGACCCGCCCACCTCTTTCCTGATCGCCCCCGACGGCAAGATGCTCACCAAGATCGTGGGCCAAGTCACCGCCGCCGGCCTGGACCAGGTGCTCTCTCTCGCCTTGGCGAAAGGCGATTGAGCGTGTCCGAGCCAGAGCTCCCGGCGGGTGGCTCTTCAGGCGAACCCGATGTGCGCCGAGCGAACTGGGGAGGAAAGTCGCTGCCATTTACTGGTTTTGCTCCCCAGTTCGCTCGTTCGAGCACGCGGGAGGTGTCCCGAAGCCGGTTTGTGGGCCGCTTGGGCGCCTCGCGGCTGGCGTGGGCTGTCCTGGCAGTTGCCCTTGCTCTGGGGCTGGCCCTGGGCAGCGGCCTCGGGTCGGGCTCGGGTTCGCCCACCGCCGCTCAGCGGATCACGCAGCTCGACAACAGCATCGGTTGCCCAACTTGCGCTGACCTCTCGGTCGCAGAGTCGAGTGCTAGCACAGCGGTGGCGATTCGGGACTTCGTGGCTTCGCAGGTGCACGCCGGTGCGAGCAGCAAGGCCATCGAGGACGCGGTGGAGGCCGGCTATGGGGCCAGCATCGTGCTCAGCCCGCCCACCTCTGGTCCGGTGAGCCTCGTATGGATCCTTCCCCTGGTCGGAGTCCTCCTGGCTATCGTGGGCCTGGTGGTCGTCTTTCTCCGACGCCGGCGCGTTTCGGGGACCGGACCGAGCGATGCTGACCGGGCTCTGGTCGACCGGGCGCTCGGGCGGTGACCGGCGCAGGCGCACGTTCGGTGGAACGCGCCGAGACGGAGGGCGAACGGGACCGGGCGTTGGCAGCATTGGTGAGCCTGGATCGAGAGTGGGCCGCGGGGGAGATTGACCGGGCCAGCTATCTGGGTCTCCGGGATGACTACACGGCGCAGGCAGCGGCCGCGATCCGGGCGCTCGATGAGACCGTCGCCGACCCGGAGGGTGCTCTCCCGCTCGCCGACTACCCGGTCCACTCGGTGGCCGCACCCCCTGTCCCTGCCGACTCGCAAACGGCGAGCGGTCGCACACGCGAGAGGCGTCGATGGATGCTGGCAGGTGCTGTGCTGGCATTCGTGATCGCGGCGGGGATCCTGATAGGCAGGTTCACCGCCACCCGCCAGGCCGGTCAGCAGATCTCTGGGAGCCCGCCAGTCACCGCTGGTCCGAGCAGCCAGGAGGTGAGCGCCGAGGTGGCTGCCGACCTGCTTCAGGGCCGTACCTTGGTGAGCAAGAATCAGGACGTTGCTGCGGCCAAGGAGTTCGCCAAGGTCCTGGCTCTCGAACCCGACCAACCCGAGGCGCTGGCTTATGACGGGTGGGTGCTCCGTCTGGCCGGGGTGTCGGGCCACAGGGCGGCCCTGATAAGCCAGGGGCGAACCCTGGTGGCCGAGGCGGTTGCGCTGGATCCTTCCTATCCCGATGCCCATGTGTTCCTTGGCTATATGTATTACCAGGACGCGCACAGCGACGCCGAGGCCGTGGCGCAGTTCAAGGACTTCTTGGCCGACAAGCCCCTCGCCGCCCTGGTCAAGCGCACTGCTTCGGTCATGGCGCAGGCGTTCACCGCGGACCACCAGCCTGTGCCGGCCAAGGTGAAGGCGGCACTGAAGCCCACGACGAAGCCCACGACGAAGCCCACGACGAAGCCCACGACGGCGGTCAAGGCGGCGGTCGGGGCGGCGGTCGGGGCGGCGGTCGGGGCGGCGGTCGGGGCCAAGTGAGCCAGGGTCCCGCTTTGGCTAGAATGGTTGCGTCGATGCTGCGGTTCAGGCGAAGTGTGAGGAGGCCATTCGTGGGTACTGAGGTCACCAAGACGGAGGAGGAGTGGCTCGCCGAGCTGGGCAAGGACCGCTACCGGGTCTTGAGGCAGGGCGGCACGGAAGCTCCGGGGAGCGGGGAGTACATCCGGGTGGCGCCGGACGGCATGTACCTGTGCGGCGCATGCGGAGCTGAGCTGTTCGACCACACTGCCCAGTTCGAGTCTCACTGCGGCTGGCCTAGTTTCACCGAGCCCGCGGCAGCCGATCACGTTCAGCTCCTCCCGGACCGGACCTTCGGGATGTTGCGCACCGAGGTCCGGTGTGCCAGCTGCGGGTCACACCTCGGCCACGTGTTCGACGACGGGCCAGGACCGACCAAGCAGCGCTGGTGCATCAACTCCCTGTCGCTCAAGCTGGGCGAGTCCAAGCATGGGGAAGATTGACCAAAAGGACCCTCGACTGAAGTGGCGCGGTGGGGGTCGAACACCGCCGAAGAAGCTTCGGCACTGCAGTTCGACAGGCTCAGCCCCGCCCCTATCTCCAACGGGAGGCATGGTCGACCGCGTGCTCCTCGCGGGTTCACCCTGCGGCGAGCATGAACAGACGCTGCTGTTCGACCAGCCCGGAGCTGCTCGCCTCGACGCACTCCGGGGTGGCCGCTCCGATCCCGACCAACATCTTCCTCTGGTTCCAGGTGCTGCCCGGTGGCACTCGTGCCCCAGTCACCTCCAAGCGGGCAACCGGGTCACCGGAGGGTCTAGCGACCACGACCGGCGTCATTACGCCCTCCGCGAGCCTGGGTGCGTCCCGACCACTTGTGCTCCGGACACCGGCACTGGGCGTGGACACACCGGTGGTGAGCCTCGGTTTGAACTCTGATCGCACGCTCCAGGTCCCGCCACTCACCTACGCTGGCATCCACGAGGCCGGGTGGTACCGCCTGGGTCCGACTCCTGGTCAGAGCGGCTCAGCGATCATGGTGGGCCACGTGAACTCAGCGGCGGCGGGACAGGGCGTCTTCTACCGCTTGGACACCCTCCGGCCGGGCCAGGCCATCATGGTCAATCGGCAGGACGGCACCGTTGCGGACTTTCGAGTGACCGCGCTCCGCCAGTACCCAAAGGGGAAGTTCCCCGCTCAGCAGGTGTACGGCTCTCCCGGATATGCCTCCCTGAGGCTCGTCACCTGCGGTGGCGGCTTCGACCCCAGCGGTGGCCACTACCTCGACAACGTGGTCGTCTACGCCACGTTTGTCGGCTCGAGCTAAAGGCTCCGATGGCTCGCCCGGGACGCGCGGCGGCGGGTCAGCTCGACTAGAGGTGCGTGGCACTCTCAGTGACGGTCCGTGACTGGAGTGGCGATTGTGCACAGTGTTGAAGTTGTGGTTGGATGGTGGCCAGGATGCCGAGCACGCTGACGAGTCCCTCCTTCTTAGTTTCGATGGCGGCCATTTTCGTGGTTACAGTGGGGGCTGTGCTCCTGAGTCAACGGCTTGGCCGCCGTCAGAACCGCAAGGCGGTCCAGAAGTCGGAGCCGACCGCCAAGGCTTCGGTTCCAGGGGTGACCTTCGCGGACCTGGCCGGTATGGAGGAGCCCATTTCCGAACTCGGCGAGCTGAGGGAGTACCTGGCCAACCCGCAGCGCTTCGAGCGCTTGGGTGCCCGCCTGCCGACTGGGATCCTCCTCCACGGACCGCCCGGCTGCGGAAAGACTCTCCTGGCGAGGGCACTGGCCGGCGAGACCGGGGTCCCATTCTATTTCATCTCTGCAGCCAGTTTCGTCGAGCGCTACGTGGGCGTAGGCGCAGCGAGGGTGCGTGAGCTGTTCGCCACGGCTCGCAACGCCGGGCCTTCGATCGTGTTCATCGACGAGCTGGATGCCATCGGGCGGCACCGCCACGGCAGCAGTGACGGCGACGGTGGGCGGGAGTTCGACAACACCCTGAACCAGCTGTTGATCGAGTTGGACGGCGACGGGGTGAGCTCTGGGGTCCTGGTGGTGGCGGCCACCAACCGACCTGAGATGATCGATCCCGCCCTTTTGCGGCCAGGCCGATTCGACCGCAGGGTCCTGGTGGACCTTCCGGGCGTGGTGGCCCGGGAGCAGATCCTGGCGCTCCACGCCTCCAGGCGCCGGTTCTCCCCGCGGGTCGACTGGGCCACGGTTGCCCGGGACGTGGCGGGCTTCTCCGCAGCGGACCTCGCCAACCTGGTGAACGAGTCGAGTCTGCTGGCGGCTCGGCGTCACCGGGAGATGGTGGCTCCGGAGGACGTGGAAGAAGCCTGCGGGCGCCTTCAGGTGGGTACGGGGACGTCGGTGACCCTGGACGACGGCGAGCGGCGGCTGATTGCTTATCACGAGGCCGGCCACGCACTACTCTGCCTTCTCCTTCGAGGGATGAAGACTCCCGCACGAGTCTCGATCTTCAGCCGCCCCAACGCCAGTGAGCGCTCAGCGTGGTCGGTCGCCCCCGGACGATCGGTCATGACCAAGCGGGAGCTGCAGGCCCAACTCATCCTCCTGCTCGGGGGTCGGGCGGCCGAGATGAACGTGCTCGGAGAGCCCACCACCCGGTCCGAGGACGACCTGGAGCACGCCACTGCCCTGGCCCGCAAGATGGTCGAGCGTTGGGCTATGACCGACAGGGCTCAGCCACAGGGACCCAGTATCGAGGCACTGGCAGACCAGGTGGCCAAGGGCGGGGGCATGGTTCTTCCCCCAACTGACGGGGTGGCTCGCCTGCTCAGCGGTGCAGAGCAGGCCGCTAGGTTGATCTTGGGCGATCACTCAGATGACCTGGACAGGATCGCGGAGGCCCTGATCGAGAGGGAGACCCTGACAGCGGCCCAGCTGGAGGCCCTGGTGGTCCGCTCGTTGGCCCGACCCGTCGGCGTGGCCCGACCCGTCAGTGCGGCTCGACCAGCCGGGGTGGCCGGCCCAGCCGGTGTGGCCGGCCCCGCCGGTGTGGCCGGCCCCGCCGGTGTTGAACGGTCGGCCAGCCTCGCAGTTCGGCTCGCCGCCGCCCGCGCGGGCGCGGCGTCGCTTCCGAGGCAGATCACCTCTGGGCCGCGCTCCGCAGTGTTCGACCAGAACGCGGAGGAGCCCGAGCAGCGTTCAGTGGGGGCGTAAGGCGCGCAGCTGTTCTATCACCGCTGGGAGGGCGCGCACCAGGGTTCGGATGTCATGGTCGGTGGTTGACCAGCCGACCGATAAGCGTAGTGATCGCTCGGCGTCCACTCCGATTGCCTCCAGGACCGGCGAGGGGGCCAACGACTCCGATGAGCAGGCCGAGCCCGAGTGGGCGGCGATCCCGACCTGATCCAGCCCGAGCAGGACGGCTTCGGCCTCCACCCCCTCGATGGCCACGCACACGATGTGAGGCAGGCGCTTCGTCGGGTCGCCGAGGGGGTTGGACCCCGGGATCTGTGAGACCGCCTCCAGGATCAATTCCGTCTGCCGCCTGGCACGGCTCGATTCGGTGCCCATAAGCCCATCGGCTTGCCCGTCGGCCAACCCGTCCGCCCGTCCGTCCGTAAGTAGCCGGGCTGCCACACCGAAGCCGACGATCGCGGGGGTGTTCTCGATGCCGGCTCGCCGACCCCGCTCTTGATCCCCTCCGACCAGGAGCGGCTCCAGCCGGAGCCCAGGAGCCACGATGAGCGCTCCGACTCCCTTCGGGCCTCCGAGTTTGTGGGCACTGATAGAGACCAGGTCCGCGCCGAGCGACGCCAGGTCGATCGGTACATGCCCGCACGCGGCCGCAGCGTCGACATGTGTCATCACTCCGCGGGCACTGGCTAGGGCCACCACTCCGGCTACCGGCTGGAGAGTGGCGATCTCGTGGTTGCCCCACTGGCAGTGGGCGAGAGCAACCCTACCGTGCTCCTGGGCGCCACGGTCCAAGGCAGCCTCGTAGGAGCCCAGATCCACCCGACCGAGGTGGTCCACGCCCACTCCCAGAACTGGTGCCAGCCGGAGCGACGCCTCGCGTACACAGGAGTGCTCGGTCGCCGGGAGTGTGATGGCTCCGCCGGCGCGAGCACGAACCGCGCCCCAAACGGCCGCATTCACCGCTTCAGTGGCTCCGCTGGTAAAGATGCACTGGCGGGGACGTACCCCGATTAGCGCCGCCACCGCTTCCCTCGCCTCCTCGATTGCCGCACGAGCCATCTGTCCCTCGCTATGAACCCGGGCCGGATCCCCGGAACCTGGGCCGGACATCCATTCGAGCATCGCGGCGACAACCTCCGGACGGGCGGGAGAGGTTGAAGCGTGGTCCAGGTAGCTCCGCCCGTTCACACCGGCACCGGCGGCTGGGACGCTCCGCTCAGACCACGGCGGTGCAGGACTCGTCACCCCGCGCCCGCGACGACATGGTGACCGGGATGGGGGACCCGTGCAACCCAGCCAGCATTCCCCGGACCATGCCCCGGTCGACCGCGCACAGCACCGGGTGGACCGAGGCGGCGCCTCCGAAGGGGCAGTTTGCTGCTACGACCGCCAACGACGCGCCGCGGGCTTCGGCGTGGGCGGCAAAGCCGTGAGCGGTGAGCGCGTCGGCCACCGCGTTGAGGGCGGACTGAACCGAACGCTGGCCATCGCCGGGGGATAGCTGGTGGGCGAGCGTCCGGCCGTACTCCTCACCTACCGACTCCGCCATCGTCTCTGCCCGCTGCGGGTCCAAGAGCTGCAGTGCCTCGGCGAGCAGCATCACCAACAGGTCGTCCCTTCGAGGGGGGAACGCCAGCGGGGAATCCGACGCCCCGGAGGTGGGGGTCCTGTACCGCTTGGAAGGCCGACCTGCTCCCCCCAGGCCACTGCTCCCCGTTACCTCCCCCTGCCGACTTACCTCCAAGTATCCGCCGGCGGCCAGCTTGTCCAAGTGGTGGCGGGCCACGTTGGGGTGGAGCTCAAAGCGCTCTGCCACCTCGGTGGCGGTGATGCCGTCCTGACCGCGGGCATAGAGGTAGATGTCGCGGCGGGTGGGGTCGCCGAATGCTGACGTGACCGCAGCCACCATGGCCGAGAACTCGTCCGGGTCCAGCGAGGCCCCGCGTGGCCGCTCCCCGCCTGGCCGCTCCCCGCCTGGCCGCTCTCCGCCTGGCGCGGTCCGGACCAGCTCGGCTGGGGGAACGCTGGAGTTGCTCACACTGGGTACTCTAGCTGCCAGTACCGGTCAATCAGGGACGTCCCGGTGCGGTGCCCCCCTTTGTCCCCCGGAGGTGGTATGTCGCCGAGCGAGGCCCAGTTGATGGCAGCTCTCAGCGCGGTGCGAGACCCGGTCCTGGGTCGCGGGCTGGTCGAGCTGGGCCTGGTGCGCTCTGTCCGGGCGCGGTGGGGGAAGGTGTCGGTGACTGTGGCCCGGGCCAGTCCTGGCTACCCTCGCTCGGACGAGCTCCGCCGGCTGGTCGAGGAGGCCCTGCGAGGGCTCTCGGGGGTCAAGGACGTCGAAGTCTCCCTGATCGACCTGGTGGATTCAGAGGCGATGACCCTGGCGGGCATTTTGCGTTCCGGTGCAGGCGGAGGGATCGCGGGCACCAGCTATCCCGCTCCGACCTCCGACGCACACACTGGCCCGGCTCACGGTGGCAGTGCGCCATTGGGGCACGAGGAGGGCAAGGCGAATGCCTTCATGCGGCCGGGCTCACGTACCCGAGTCCTCGGCATTTCGTCGGGCAAGGGCGGCGTGGGCAAGTCCTCGGTTACCGTGAACCTCGCCGTTGCCCTTTCAGCCCGCGGCCACGACGTGGCCATTCTGGACGCTGATGTGTACGGTTTCTCGATCCCCCGGATGCTCGGCCTGGACGAGTCCCCGATGCTTGTGGGGGATCTTGTGATCCCGCCAGTGGCTCACGGCGTGCGCTGCCTTTCGACCGGATTCTTTGTGGCCGACGAGACGCCCGTGATCTGGCGAGGGCCGATGCTGCACAAGGCTCTGGAGCAGTTCCTGGTGGACACGCACTGGGGGGACCCCGATTTCCTGCTGATCGACATGCCTCCGGGCACCGGTGACGTGGCGCTGTCCCTTTCCCAGTACCTACCCCGCTCCGAAGTCGTGGTAGTTACCACCCCCCAGGCGGCGGCGCAGCGGGTCGCTCAGCGCAGTGCCCACATGGCCAAGCGGCTCAAGCTCCCGGTGCGGGGCGTGATCGAGAACATGTCGTGGTTCACGGGCGACGAAGGGCACCGTTACGAGATCTTCGGGTCCGGTGGGGGCAAGGCACTGGCCGGGCTGCTCAGTGTGCCCCTGTTGGGACAGATCCCCCTGGTGCCGGCACTGAGGGTCGGCGGCGATGACGGACTGCCGGTCACCGTGAGTGACCCAACTGGGGAGGCCGCGAGCGCCTTTGCTGCCCTGGCAGAAAGGGTCGAGGGTATCGGACCAGCCAGGGTCTACCGCCGTGAGCTGACCATCCGGAGCTGAGTGGCTCTCTGGGGGCGTCCATGGGGTGATTACCTGCAGTTTACTGCAGGTAAGCACCCCATGGTCGCCCCCAGAGAGCCACTCGGCTCCGGATGGTCTGCTCACGGCGGTAGACCC
>JBOGGT010000002.1:0-4273 GCA_050744225.1 Acidimicrobiales bacterium
GCCCTCAGCGGGTGTCAAGCAATCGGCCGATTGGCGCTGTTTGTGGATGACCCCGCCTGTAAGCGTCCTTTACGGCGACGCAGGAGAGATGTCGCTCGGTCCGCCCCGAGCACCTCCAGAGCCAGCCGCGAGCCTCGCGTTATGTCAAGTCATCTGCGGGGGACATATGCAGTGGCGATTCGGGCGTACGAACACCTGTACGTTATGAGGATTCTGCAGCCCGGCATCGCCGTCGGTGGGTCCGCCTCGATCACGTCTTGGCTGGACGCCG
The DNA here is from genome assembly GCA_050744225.1 of Acidimicrobiales bacterium. GTDB lineage: Bacteria > Actinomycetota > Acidimicrobiia > Acidimicrobiales > JAJPHD01 > JAVKSL01. Next base: position 272 of record JBOGGT010000002.1, read on the forward strand.
GAGGAGAGCGCTCGGGGTTCAGGGCTCTGGGCCACCCAAGGTTCGGGTGCTCCCTGTGCCCACCAAACGAGCCTGCTTGCCTCCGCGAACCCTTCGCCTGACGGCTCCGCAATACTGCCGCTCGAGACTTCCCCAACCAAGCCGTCGGACTGGGCCTCCTGAGGGAGCATCTCAGCCCGTGTACCCGACTTCAGCCACTTGTGTGAGCTATCATGATAGAGCTAAGATCCCATAGACTCACACGCTGTGTACCGTGTGTGAGTCCCTTTGCTGTGATGTATTGCATCATCCCAGCTCAGAGCGTAAAGGCTGACTTGGTTGCCAAAGATATTCCAGCCCGTGTACTGAACCTCACGCCGTGTACTTTACTTGATACATCCTGAGTTAGTTCCGTGCTCGGATCGACAAGAGTCCTGCTCGGACGGTGTTGGCGCACAATGGTCCCATGATTTTGCACGTGGGAGGGTGTGATCCTCGCCAAGCGGGTGCTCGGTCCTCGGAAGCCCGCTCCCACCTGAGGACCGACAGGAAAGCAAGGTGACGGCCAGCCTTGTCCGGATCGCTGGCGATCCCCCCGCCTTGGACCCCCGCTCCTTGCCCACTCGCCTCCTCAGCACGGACCAAGCCGCGCAGTATCTGAACGTCTCGGTGCGCACGGTCAAGAACCTGATGAGCGACGGTCGGATCGCGTACGTCAAGATCGGCCGGGCAACCCGGATCCCGGTGGAGGACCTTGAGGGTTACATCACCCGCAACCGCCGCAAGCAGCATCATGGGCTCAGGCCAAGCTGACCGACAGGAACCCGGAGCCCCCTCCTGGACCGGCGCAACTGCTCCACCCTCGCCGCCGCACTCTCGGCGGAGTCCGAGAGCAGGTGGGCGTAGAGCCTCTTTGAGGTCTCGATATCGGAGTGGCCGAGGATCAACTGCACCTCGAAGTCGCTGGCGCCACCGGCCCAGAGCAGGGCGGCGGCAGTGTGCCTCAAATGATGCGGCGTCAGCTTGGCGAGCCTGGCACCCTCCTCCAGCGCTCGAGTGGTGGCACCCGGGCGGCTCCAGCCCTGGCTCATGAGCTTGCTCCGCTCCAGCGCTGCCCAGCGCAGCGCCGCTGAGCGGACGGCGGGGCGGAAACGCCGGGCGAGGTAGTTGTTCCAGCGGAAGCCGTCGCCCTCAGGACTGGTGAACAGCGGCTCGTCCGGGCCGGGCATGCCCCTGTCGGCGAGGTGGCCTCGGAGCAGCTCGGCGAGCTGGGGACCGACGATGACCGCACGGCGATGGCCACCCTTGGGCGCGGCGTTGCGGGTCAGGCGCCCCTCGACCTCAACCACAGGCCGTCGGACCCAGACACGGTTCGCGCGCAGGTCCACATCACCTACGAGCATCCCCGCTACCTCAGAGCGGCGACCGCCGGTGCCGAGGAGCAACTCGAAGACCAGTCGATCCTGAGCACTCCCAAGCCGGTCGTAGAGCAGGTCGAGGAAGGCGAAGTCGGGCACCACGATCTCTCTGATCCGGTCCTCGGCTGGATCGACGGAGAGGCTCAGGCCGGCGACGGGACTCGAAATCAGGACCGCCTCGGCGACCAGCCAGTTGAAAAAGGCCCGGACCATGATCCAGTGCGTGCGCAGCGTGTTGGGTGATCGACCTTCCACCTCCATGTCCTGGAGAACCGCCGCGATCTCGCTCGGAATGACCGTGTGCGGGAGCCGGGCGCCCAGGACCGGTAACCACCATCGCCGCCACTGGGCGCGGTCCCTGGCCGCCGTGGAGGGCGCGCCTCCCCGGCCGGACCCCACGCGCACGACCGAGGAGCGCCGAGCCTTGGCCTCCTGCCAGCGCTCGAACCACTCGTCGCAGCGGACCCCGCCGACAGCGACGCTCGCCGGCGCCTCGACCGTCCGTGCAGGATCGTCCGCGGGCAGCAGGTGGGTCAGCCGCCAACGAGCCTGGGCATTGAAGGCCTCCACCTCGGTCTCGTAGGTGCCGTAGAGGACCTGGCGCCCCTCGATGCGGACCCGCAGCCTCCATCGCCCGCTGGGCCGCTGGTCGATGCTGCCCCCGTCATTGAGTCCCCGCTGGCGCTTGCGCCTGGCCACCTCGGAACCTCCTTTGAGTCCTGTTGAGTCCCACAGACCCTACCATAACCCCGAGCACTGTGGCCCACCATTCCCCGCACCCGCCCTGAGCTGCACCAATACTGGTGGAGGTGAGCGGACTCGAACCGCCGACTTCTACGTTGCGAACGTAGCGCTCTACCGGACTGAGCTACACCCCCAGGACAGACAAGGCTACCTCAGCCCGCCAGCTGCGGCGGCAGCAGCTGCGGCGGCGGCAGGGTGAAGGTTCCACATGTTGCAGTTGTCCACCGGAAATGTGGACAACCGCAACGGCTGGCTTAGCTGGGAACACCGAAGGGCGTCTGACGCCACGATCATGGGCGTTCAAGGGCCGCTTGAAGGCGGGCTTGGACCAAGGTGAGCGTCAGGTCTGACCTGCTGCGCTCCAGGACCGCCCTCAACGAGTCCGCGCTTCGCCGGAGGCCCCCGGTGATCGCGTCCGGGTATTCGACGGTCACCAGGAGGTCATAGGCGTCCTCCATCGCGGTCAACAACTCCTCCGCCACCGCCAACTCTCCCGCCCTGAGGCGATCCAGAAGGTGACGGCGCAGCTCGGAGGCGGCCTCGGCCAGGCCATTTAGCCAGGCGGGCAGGCCGACGCCCAAGGTGGTGGCATCGGGCAGCTCCGGAGCGTGCTCGCCCACACAGGCCGGCCGCTCGGGGACCCGCCCGACGTCCAAGGCGGCTACAGCGCTTTCGACCAGGGCGGCTGTCAGGCGGGCCTCGGCGTACTCCTTCGCCGCGTCGTGCAAGAATCCGGCGTAGTAGACGCCAGGATACGGCGCGAGCACCTCCTGCGCCCGGCGCAGCTCCGCGGCAGCCCGCGACACGTGCTCCGTGTAGGCGTCGGTGTCGTGGCGGTGGACCGCCCGGATCGCCCTGCCGGACGCCTGGATGACCGCTCGGCACGCCACTAAGCCCACCTCGCGCGCACGGGCGACCGCACCAAGCTCGGCCCGACCAGCCTCACCCAGCTCTCCAAGGCGCTCCGCCAGGGAGCCGGGTCCTGAACGCCCAGGTTCAGTTGGCAGAGCGACGCAGCATCAGGCTGGGCTCGACCTGGCGAGGAAGGAAGGCCAGCTTCATCTCCCGCTCCGCAGCCAGGCTCTTCATCCTGACCAGCAAGAAGATGTAAGCAAAGAGCATAACTACGAAGAGGCCGGTGGCCCCCCAGACCATGCGAAGCGACGGGACCAGACCGAGGATGAAGGTGAGCACCACGCTAACGAGAAGGCTCACCAAAACCTGGCGCCGGCGTTGAAGCTGGCGAGATCGGCCCGCACCACCGGTTCCTCCAACCGGGCCGAGAGGCCGAACTCCCCCAGGTCGACCCTGGCCGACAGGGCCACCTTGCGTCCGTGCCCCTCCAGGCCCGCCGGAACGGCCAGGACCACCAGGCCCACCGGAACGACCCGGCCCACCATACCCACCGGAACGGCCAGGCCCACCATACCCACCGGAACGGCCTGACCCGACGGAACGGCCAGGCCCATCACCAGACCCTCGACCTGCGCCCATGGACCCACCTTGGGACCCTACGGGCATCTCGCGGGAGTAATAGGCGCCCGACCTCACCGGCCGGATCGGAGTCACGATACCCATCCCAGGAGCCTCTGCTTGGCGCGGGAACCGGCCGTGTGCTGGAGAGATTGTCGCGGGAGTGGTCCGGCGGATCACGTTGATCTGGCGACGGAAGCTCCTCACGGAGTCGCCTCCGCCTCGCCGGGCAATCCGGCCTTTGAGCAGGGGCGGGGTCAACACCACGACCCACATCACGATAAGCAAAGCCACGACCACGACAGTCAACTCTCCTCGACCTACCTTCTCTCTCGAGGACCTTATCAAACGGCCCAGTCCGAGCGGTGGATGGTCGCGCAGACCCACG
>JBOGGT010000003.1:0-33446 GCA_050744225.1 Acidimicrobiales bacterium
GTGACCACCTCCGGCATCGTTGAGTCCCGCGAGGCGCTGGCGTTCCCGGCGGACCCCCACACCGCGGTGGTGCTGCGCCGGATCCGTGCGGTGGAGGGTCCTGCCCGCATGCAGGTGTTGTTGGACCCCCGGGCCGACTTCGGCCGCAAGCCGATGACCGAAGTGCATCGCCAACAGGGGGTCTGGACCGCCCGAGCGGGTCCGCTTTACCTGCGCTGGTCGGGTGGGGATGTGGCCCGGCCCCGGCATGACGGGGCACTGGCGGGCCTGGTCGAGGTGGAGGCCGGGGATCACCATGACCTGGTCCTTGAGATCAGCGACGAAGCGATCAACCGTCCCCCGGTCGAGGCGACCGAGGCCTGGGAGGCCACCGAGGCTGCCTGGTCTGGGGAGGCGCCACTGATGGACGGCACCGCCGCGCGCCGGGACGCACGCCACGCCTATGTGGTTCTCCGCGGGCTCACCAGCGCAGGGGGCGGGATGGTGGCGGCGGCGACCATGTCGCTCCCGGAGCGGGCCAGCGCGGGGCGCAACTACGACTACCGCTACGCCTGGATCCGGGACCAATGCTACGCAGGCCGGGCGGTTTCGGTGACCCAGCCGCACCCGCTCCTCGACGACGCGGTGACCTTTATCTCCGACCGGATCCTCGCCGACGGACCTCAGCTCAAACCGGCCTACCGGGTCGATGGCACGGCGGTGCCCGACGAGCGCAGGCTGAAGCATCTGATCGGCTACCCCGGCGGGTCGGACAAGGTCGGAAACTGGGTGAACACCCAGTTCCAACTGGACGCCTTCGGCGAGGCCCTGCTCCTGTTCGCCACCGCCGCCCGTCACGACCGCCTCGATACCGGTAACTGGAAGGCCGTGGAGGCCTGCGTGGATGCAATTACCCAGCGTTGGGGCGATCCCGATGCCGGCATCTGGGAGCTGGACAACCAGCACTGGGCCCACTCCCGGCTCATGTGTGTTGCGGGCCTGCGCACCATGACCGCGAGCGCGTCGCCAGCCCAGGGCGCCAAGTGGAGCGCCCTGGCCGACACCATCGCCGCCGACGTGGCCGCGGACTGCGTACACTCGACTGGGCGCTGGCAGCGCGCCCCCGGGGACGAGCGCGTGGACGCGGCCCTGTTGCTCCCTGCGATCAGGGGGGCGATCTCCCCGGAGGACCCACGCAGCCGAGCCACCTTCGCCGCGGTTCGTGCGGAGCTGGGGAGTGACGGCTACGTCTACCGGTTCCGTCAGGACACACGGCCGTTGGAAGACGCCGAGGGTGCGTTCTTGCTCTGCGGGTTCACCATGGCCTTGGCCGCCCACCAGCAGGGATGCGAGAACGAGGCCACTGCCTGGTTCGAGCGCAACCGGGCCGCCTGCGGACCTCCGGGTCTCTACACCGAGGAGTTCGACGTGGGCCAGCGACAGCTCCGCGGGAACCTCCCCCAGGCATTCGTCCACGCCCTGATGCTGGAGTGCGCCGCTACGCTGTCTGACCCGTGGGCACAGTCGTGAACCGGTCGGGAAGGAGCCGCAGCCAGCGTAGGGGCGGTCTGGTCCGGCGGGTCCCGCGGGGCCGGCACAGCCGCAAGGTCCGGTTGCGTCTGCCTACGGTGCTCGGGCGGCGCTGGCCAGTGGGGGTCCTCTGCTTGGTCCGCGCGGTCTGGGGAGCAGTCGAGCTGGTACGACCCAACCTGGCCTTTGGGCGGGTTTCGGGCCGGCCCCTGGAGTCCGAGGAGGTCCCGGTTGTCCGGGTGCTCGGGGCGCGCCAGGTTGCTCAGGCGCTGGTCTCGGCCAAGTTCCCCACGCCGACCGTGCTGCGCTTAGGTGCTGTCGTGGATGGTCTGCATTCCTTGAGCATGGTTGGAGCAGGTCTGGCCCTGTCAAAGTACCGCCGTCACGCCCTCACCAGCGCCGGGCTCGCCGCGGCCTTCGCCCTGGCGGGCTGGGTCGCCAAGTGAGAGCCGCAACCTCGGTCCCTTAGGCTTCGGCTTAGGCGAGCGGCTGGCGCCATGCAGCCGCGGCGGCCTCGTGGTCCGCGATGCGCTCCGGGTAGGCGGCGGCCCGGAGCAGTCCCCCCAGCCGCAACGGCTCGTGCACCGCTGGCCCGGCAACCCCACCCAGCTCGGGCGGATACCCGGTGAGGCCCTGCTTTCAGGCCGCCAGCGCCTCCGGATCCTCGACCCAGTGGTGCTCGCGAGGCCGGTAGTTCCGGCGGGCGATCTCTCCGAAGCTTGCGGTCACCTGGTGATGGTCCTCGGTGCTCCGATCTGGCTGCCAACATGGCTTGCACTTCACTGGCCAGGTTCATCACCTCCTGATTGATCGAGGCCAACGGCCAAGCCGACCGGGCGAGCTGAATCCGTCGATAGTCCTCAGGGTCTCGGGCGCTGTAGCCGGCCTCCAAATCAGTCGGAGTGCAGCGGGCTATCAGCCCGGCCTCGATGAGCGGCGCGAGCCGCACCCCAACCTGGGGCTGGCGTAACGGGCAAGCGCGGAGGTATCAGCCAGGTAGTAGGGCCTCAGCCCCACGCTGCTCGCCGGGCGTCCCGATCAGCCAGCTCCTCGTGACCGGGTTGAGGTTCGCCCAGCAAAGCCCTCCGCCTCGCCGCAAGTGCCAGGATCTCGTCGAGCGCAGTGTCCACTGTCGCTTTGATCGTGGCAGTTCCGAGCAGATCACGTACCGCTTCAAGTTTGGAGTCGTCGAAATCAACCAGCCGCTTGGTCATTCGACCACCTATATCTCTGATTGCTCATTCAGATACACCGTCGTTTCGGGTCAACCGCGATGCTTCGTACTGCCTCTGACACGGAGCGCTGAGCTGGTTCAGGAGGACATCTTGACCGTGGAGATGTTAACCGGGATTTTGGGCAGGCCGCCGCCCGCCGGGTTGGTGTTCGGAGCGCCGCCTGCGGCCACCCTTTTTATCACGGAGAGCCCGGAGGTCACGGTCCCGAAGGGTGTGTAGTCGGGCTGCAGGGCTGAGCCGTTCTTGTAGACGATGAAGAACTGGCTACCACCGCTGTGGGGCGCCCCGGTGTTTGCCATCGCAACGGTGCCCGCCGGGTAGGTCGCCCCGACGAGGTTCTCGTCGGGGATGGTGTAGCCCGGCCCACCCGCCCCGGTGCCGGTAGGGTCGCCGCATTGCAGCACGTAGATGCCCGTGGTGGTCAGTCGGGCGCAGTGGGTCTTGTTGAAGAAGCCGACCTCGACCAGGTGGCGGAAGGAGGAGGTGGTGCAGGGCGCCTTGGCTGCGTTCAGGGTGATCACAAAGGTGCCGGCCGAGGTGGTGAAGGTGGCCTTGGTGGGACCCGGTGCCGGCTGGGGCGGCAGTCCTGGGTTCTTGGTGCCCATCAGGTCGTTGACCGGTGTGTAGCTGCACTCGAGAGTGGTCCTGGTTGACTCTTGGCCCGATGTGGTGGTTGTTCCCGACCCGGCTGAAACTGTGGGTTGGTGCGCTTGGGCGCCGCAAGCGGCGAGTGAGGCTCCAGCCACAACCAGGCCGAAGGTCACGGCGAGCGGGCGATGCACGATGGTCTGTATGGACATAGGCCTCTTACTACCAGAAATCGGGTCTGCCGGAGGATGCACCCACTTCTGGCCCGAGGGCACCGGGTCAATCGGGATAGGCTGGGTCGCGGTGACCCTTGCCCTTGACTGCAGCTTCGTGCCGTCGGTTCGCATCCGGCGGTGAGGCTGGCCTACCTGGGCACGCCCTGGACCTCAGTGGCCCCTCTTCGGGCGCTGGTCGGTGCCGGTCACGAGGTCGTGGTGGTAGTCAGCCGTCCAGACCGCCGGCGCGCCAGGGGTAAGGGGGTCCAGTCGAGCCCGGTCAAGGCGGCGGCTATCGAGTTGGGGATCCCGGTTGTCACCAGGCCCGAGGAAGTGGTCGGGTCCGGAGCCGACCTGGGGGTTGTGGTTGCCTACGGGACGCTCATCAAGGCGGCGGTCCTCGATCAGGTCCCTATGGTCAATCTGCACTTCTCGTTGCTGCCCCGCTGGCGTGGTGCAGCCCCGGTGGAGCGGGCGATCCTGGCGGGCGACACCGTAACCGGGGTCTGCCTGATGGCCCTCGACGAAGGCCTCGACACTGGTCCGATATACGCTTCCCGGCAGGTCGCCATCGGTGACACTGAGTCGGCCGATGAGCTGCGCGAGCGGCTGGCGCAGCTGGGCACCGAACTCTTGGTCGAGCGGCTGTCGGGGGGATTCGAGGGCCTGGGTACGCCCCGGAGTCAACGGGGCGAGCCCACCTACGCCCCCAAGGTTTCCCGTGAAGACCTTCACCTCGACTGGCGACGCCCCGCCTCCGAGCTGGCCAGGGTGGTTCGCTGCGGGAGGGCCTGGACCACCCTGGATGGCCGGCGCCTGTTGGTGGTCCATGCACGGGCGTTCGCGGCCTTCCCTGACCCCGGACCGGTGGACCCCGGACCGGTAGACCCCGGTCCGGTGGACCCCGGCAAGCTGACTGGCACGCTGGTTGTGACGGCGTCCGGCGCCCTGGAGCTGGTCGAAGTCCAGCCCGAGGGGCGCGTCCCCATGCCGGCGGCTGATTGGCTGCGGGGCGCCCACCTGGGTGCCGATCCGATCCTGGGCACTTGACCGGATCCGGGACCAGCGCTCGTGGTCTTGCTCTGGACGTGCTGGAACGGATCGACGGAGGTGCCTATGCCAACCTGGCCCTCCCCGGCACCCTGGCCCGCTGCGGATTGGAGGAGCGCGACCGCGCGCTGGTCACCGAGCTGGTCTATGGCACCACCCGTGCACGGCGTGCGCTCGACTGGCTCATCGACGCTCATTTGCACCAGCCGGTTGCCGACGTGCGCGTCCGGGCGGCGCTGAGGCTTGGGGCGTATCAGCTGGCATTCACCCGCATCCCGCCCCACGCGGCGGTATCCCAGACCGTGGGCGAGTCTCCTGTGCGCGCCCGTGGCCTGGTGAACGCGGTCTTGAGGCGGGTGTCAGATCGACTGCCCCCGGCGTGGCCCAACCTGGCGACCGAGCTGAGCTACCCGGATTGGATCGTTGCCCGACTGGAGTCGGACCTGGGAGCCGGGGTCGCTCGCGCGGCGCTGGCTCAGATGAACCAGGCACCGCCGGTCACCGTGCGGGCAGATGGGTATGTCCAGGACCCGGGTTCCCAGTGGGTCGCGCAACTTGTGGGTGCTCGGCCTGGCGAAAGGGTGGTAGACGTATGCGCAGCTCCGGGGGGTAAGGCCACTGCCATCGCCACTGCCATCGCCACTGCCATCACCACGGCGATCGCCACGGCGATCGCAAACGCGACCGAGCCGGGCGAGGCCTTGTCCCGCTCGCTGGTGCTGGCGGCCGATGTCCGGGCGTCCCGGGTGAGGGCGATGCGCGCCGGCGTCCGGCGGCTGGGCTTGGATCACCGGCCCGGTGTGCCGCTCGTCACACTGGTGGCGGATGGGCGCCATCCCCCAATAGCTCCGGGTTCCCTGGACCGGGTGCTGGTGGACGCACCCTGTTCCGGCCTTGGGGTCCTGCGAAGGCGGGCCGACGCACGCTGGCGGGTTCAGGAGTCCGACGTGGCCCGGCTGTCGGTCCTCCAGCGTGAACTGATCCAGGCGGCTGTCCCGTTGCTCCGGCCAGGCGGGACCCTGGTCTACAGCGTGTGCACCCTCACGCGCGCCGAGACCACGGACGTGGATCGGTGGTTGGCGGCGGCCCACCCCGAGCTTAGGGCGGTGCCCGCACCTGGATCACCGTGGATGGAGTGGGGAAGGGGCGCGCTCCTCACTCCCCAGGCCGCCGGAAGCGACGGCATGTTTATCCTGAGGCTCACTCTCGGCGAGCGGTAGTGTTCTCTGGTGGCCCGTGCTGGAGGTTCGAGGCTCGCCAAGGTCCTTACCGTCTCCGACGGGGTGGCGGAGGGGGTACGCGAAGATCGTTCCGGGGTTGGTCTGGTCGAGCAGCTGACCGGAGCTGGCTTCACTGTGCTGGCTAAGGCGGTTGTGGCGGACGGCGAGCTGAGTGTCGCCGCCGCCGTCAGCTCCCTGGCCGAGTCGTTCACCGGGTTGTTGGTGACCACCGGCGGGACCGGGTTCGGACCCCGTGACCTTACTCCCGAGGGCACCCGCCGAGTGCTGGAGCGTGAGGCTCCCGGGCTGGCAGAGGCCATGCGCCTGGCGAGCCCGCTGGGCAGGCTGTCACGTGGCGTTGCAGGGACGGTGGGGAAGTGCTTGGTGTTGAACACACCCGGATCGCCCAAGGGAGCGGTGGAGTGCCTGGGGGCGGTCTTGGACGTGCTGCCCCACGCACTCGACCTGCTGGCTGGCCTCACAAGCCCTCACTGACGGACCCCTCAAACGTGCCATGCAGTTTCATTGGGCAATGGACTGCAAAAATCGCAGCCCATTGCCCAATGAACGCCGTACGCCAACCCCCGCCATACAGGACGGCTCAGTCTCTGAAGCGCGCCTCACGCGGCAACCGCCGGTTGGCGCCTGCCGCGTGAGGTTTTCGGACGACATGCCCCGCACGATCGAAGGACTTAGGAGCCGGAGCCTCCACTCGACCCAGACTGGTGGTGGCCGAACCCGGACAAGCCGCTGAACCCGGGAAAGCCATTGAATCCAGACAAGCCGCGCATGTTGGTGAACGCCTTGAGGATGCTGGACAGTGACGACAGAGGGTTCGAAGAGTCAGAGCTGGAGCCGGAGTTCCCCGACAGGCTCGAAGGCACGCAGCCTGAGAGGTCGGCCGAGCTCGGAATGTTCCCTGCCAGAGCACCATCTATGATCGACATGATGGACGTGGCGCAGGTGCCCCCACCGCCCGGCATGGTTGTCGATCTGGTCGCAGACTGAACGCAGGAGAGGATCTGGGAAGACAGTTGGCCGGTGTTCGACGCGGTCATGGTGCCGGCCGAGCTGAGCGCGTTGATGACGCAGCTGCCGATGCCGTTGCCCAGGCCCGAGAACAGCGAGGTGAGCCCACTGAGGTTGGAGCTGCCGAGACCAGAGTCACCATCGCCAGACGCACCGTTGCCGGAGTGGCTGCTGCCGATGATCTTCATCGGGGTGCAGGCAGAGATGTTGAGGGACGGCTTGCCACCGGCAATAGCGGTGTTCACCGAGGACAGGACAGCCGAGACGCAGGAGCTGATGCCACTGGGTAGGTTGGCGCTTGCGAAAGCTGTGTTCACGCAGGCCGAGACCTCGCTGGCCAGCTGCGATGCGCTGGTTGAGGTGGCGGTCGAGGTGCTGGGAATGGCTTTCATGATGCAGCTGCTCAGGCTGGAACCCAGTCCAGACAGGGCGGATGACAGGCCCGTAATGTTGGGAACCTTCACGCTGGTCGAGGAGTTGACTGAAGTGGTCGGGGTGTGGACATGGGTGGTTGTTGTACTGGCCCCGCCACCCCCTGCTGCGGCGGCCATGCCCAGGCCCGCGGCGCTGAACAGCGCGATGATCTTGCCTATGAGGCCGGACAGGAATCCTCCAAAGAACATACCCTGGGTCCTTTCGATCGCTGGGGGGAGACACACTCTGTGCCGCAAGTAGTTTCGGCTCGACTCCGAGCCAGGGACATGGCCCGAACGGGTCATTATGAATGGGCCATTCGGACCACCCAGCTCCGGATCACCCAGCTCCGGATCACCCAGCGCCGGACCACCCAGCTCCGGGCCAATACGCAAGGCTCAACCCTTGGATGACACCGCGGCAATGATCCGAGCGCTGGAGTTGGCCGCCTCAGTCCGGACTACCGCGGCCCCGAACCCCTGGGTGGGCTGCGTGGTCGTTGACGGCGATCGGACCTTCGAGGGAGCTACCCAGCCGCCTGGGGGTCTCCACGCCGAGGCAGTGGCGCTCGCCGCGGCCGGCCACAGCGCCGAAGGCGCCACCCTGGTCACCACCCTGGAACCGTGTGCCCACACCGGTCGCACCGGTCCGTGTGCCGACGCGATCATCGCCGCCGGGGTGGCGCGCGTCGTGGTCGGCATCCAAGACCCTGACCTCCGGGTCTCCGGCCGTGGCCTGTCCAGGCTGGTCGAAGCCGGGATTGAGCTCCTGCTGGGTATCGGGGCGGAGCAGGTCTCGGACCAGCTGGCACCGTATCTGGCCCACCGACGCACCGGGCGACCCTGGGTCGTGCTCAAGCTGGCTGCCACCCTCGACGGGCGCATCGCTGCCCCCGATGGCTCCAGCAAGTGGATCACCGGGGCCGACGCTCGCGCCGACGTTGCCCGCTTGCGGGCCGAGAGCGGCGCGATCCTGGTGGGAGCGGGCACCATCCGGACGGACGACCCGGCCCTGACGGTGCACGCCATGACGCCGGTAGCCCGCCAGCCTCTCAGGGTGGTGCTGGGGCGGGTCCCTCCGGCGGCGAGGGTGCGCCCTGCTTTGGAGCTGAGTGGTGACCTGGGTGGTGTGCTGGACGAGTTGGGTCGCAGAGACGTGCTCCAAGTGCTGATCGAGGGCGGTGCCTCAGTCGCGTACGCCTTCCACCGGGCCGGGCTGGTGAATCGTTACGTGCTATACCTCGCCCCCAAGCTGATGGGGGGTGACGACGGAAGGCCGCTTTTCGCCGGTCCTGGGGCCGCCACCCTAGCGGAGTGCTGGAGTGGGCGTCTGGTCTCAGTGCGCCAGTTGGGGGGCGACCTTCGCGTGGAGTTGGCCCCCGAGTTGCCTCCCGCCCGGTAGCTTCATCTCATGTTCACCGGGATCGTCGAGGAGCTGGGGCGCCTTCAGTCTCGCGAGGGCGGACGCCTGGTGATACAAGCTTCCTTTGCATCCGAGCTGGTGGTCGGGGAGTCGGTCGCGGTCAATGGATGCTGCCTGACCGTGGTGGCGATTCACCAGGGCGCGGAGGGTACCTGGGCGGCCGATGCCGTCGACGAGACCCTGAGGCGGACCGCCCTGGGGACCCTGGTGCCGGGCGACCAGGTCAACCTGGAGCGGTCCGTGCGGATGGCGGATCGCCTGGGAGGCCACCTGGTGCAGGGACACGTGGATGGGGTTGGCACAGTTGTCGACCCGGCGCCCGACCTGGTGGTGGCCCTGCCCGCCGGCCTGGGGCGCTACGTGGTCGAGAAGGGATCCATCACACTCGACGGGGTCAGCCTCACGGTCGCTGGGCTGACGACGAACGAGTGCGGGCAAGGCAGCCGCGTCAGCGTGGCGGTGATCCCGCACACCTCCGCGGTCACCACCCTCGGTCGTCGCAATCCCGGCGACGAGGTGAACGTCGAGGTGGACCTGCTCGCCAAGTACGTCGAGCGCCTCCTGGCGGGGCCAAACGCGGGACGTATGCTGGCCGGTCAAGCATCCAAAGTGGGTGGCTGAGTGGATCCAAGCCAGACTGGACTGAGCCGGGTTGCAGACGCTATCGCCGCCATCGGTCGGGGCGAGATGGTGGTGGTGGTTGATGACGAGGACCGCGAGAACGAGGGCGACCTGGTCATGGCCGCAGAGGCTGCCACCCCTGAAGCCATAGCTTTCTTCCTGGCTTACACCTCCGGGGTCATCTGCGTGCCGATGCTGGCTGACCGTCTCGACGAGCTCAAGCTGCCTCCGATGGTCCCGGACAACACCGAGTCCCAGCGCACTGCCTTTACGGTGAGTGTGGACTCTCGCCTCGGCACGAGCAGCGGCATCTCGGCCGCCGACCGGGCGGCCACAATCCGGGCGCTCATCGACCCCGAGACCCAGCCGGGGGACCTTTCCAGACCGGGCCACATCTTCCCGCTGCGCTACCAGGCCGGTGGTGTCCTGCGGCGCGCCGGGCACACCGAGGCGACAGTGGACCTGGCGAAGGCGGCAGGGATGTACCCGGCAGGGGTTCTTTGCGAGGTCACAGGAGCGGACAAGACCGGGATGGCTCGCCTTCCCGAGCTGGAGCGCTTCGCCAGCCAGCATGGCTTGGACCTCATCTCTATCGCCGATCTGGTGCGCTACCGCCGCCAGCACGACAAACTCGTACGCCGGATCCCCGAGGCCACCGCCCGTATCCCCACGGAGTACGGCGACTTCACCTGTATGGTTTACGAGTCAGTCCTGGACGGCGAGCACCACCTCGCCCTGGTGCGCGGTGAGGTGGCGGGCAAAGCCGACGTGCTGGTCAGGGTGCACTCCGAGTGCCTGACCGGTGACGTGTTCGGGTCGCTGCGATGCGATTGCGGGACCCAGCTCCGCGCCGGTCTGGCCAGCATAGCGGCCGAAGGCTGCGGGGTGGTGGTGTACCTGCGTGGGCACGAGGGCCGGGGGATTGGCCTAGCCCACAAGCTGCGGGCGTACAACCTGCAAGAGCGGGGTCGTGACACCGTCGACGCTAACACCGAGCTGGGCCTGCCGGTGGACAGCCGACAGTACGGCATAGGTGCCCAGATCCTAGTTGACCTGGGGGTCTCCACCATGCGGGTGCTGACCAACAACCCCGCCAAGTATGGGGGCCTGGAGGGCTTCGGCCTGGACATAACCGGGCGCGTCCCGCTACCGCCCACGGTCAACTCGGAGAACCTGGACTACCTGCGGGCCAAGCGGGACCGCATGGGCCACGACCTGCCCGACCTCGAAGGCACGGACCTCGAAGGCACCGACCTCGAAGGCACCGACCTCGAAGGCACCGCCTGATGGGGGAGGCACTGGCCGACGACGCCGGTCTGAGGGGGGATGGCCTGCGGGTGGCCCTGGCCTGCTCGCGCTTCAACCGGTTCATCACCGACAGATTGCTGGCCGGGGCCACCGAGGCACTGGTGAGCCACGGAGTCGACCCAGCCGCAATCACCGTCGCCTGGGCTCCTGGGGCTTTCGAGCTGCCGTTGGTGGCGATGCGCTTCGCCGCCTCCGGGCAGGTGGACGCGGTGGTCTGCCTGGGCGCGGTGATCCGGGGGGCGACCGGTCACTACGAGCAGGTGGCCAGCCAGTGTGCCGCGGGGATCCAACGCGCCCAGCTGGACACCGGTGTCCCGGTCGTCTTCGGCGTGCTCACCACGGAGAGCGCCGAGCAGGCCATCGAGCGGTCCGACATTGCCCGGCAGAACAAGGGGGCCGAGGTGGCCTGCGCGGCCATCGAGATGGCCGGTCTGCTCCGCCGCCTTCCCGAGCCCCGCCCGACCGAGCCCCGCCCGACCGTGTGAGGCTGCGATGCTGAGCCTTGTCCTGCCCGAGGGGTCCCTGGAGCGCGCCACCCTTGAGTTCGCCCTTGCCAAGATCGTACATTGATCCACGTCGGCCAGGTCATCGAGTTCGACCGGGAGCGGGGCCTCGGCACGGTGCGGGGCGATAACGGGGCGACTCTGGCCTTCCACTGCACCGCCATAGCGGACGGGTCGCGCTCGATACCGTTGGGCAGCCAGGTCTTCTATGAAATATCGCCTGGTCCCGGTGCCCGCCTGTGGGCCACCTGCGTCACGGAGTGTCCGCAGCAGCGGCCTCGGTGATCTTTACGAAGTAGAGCCGGAGCTGGGTGAGCTGAGCCCGCAGCTGTTCCTCGTAGGGCCCCAGGCGCTTCCCGAGGGTGTCCAGCAGGCCGGCCAGGCCGTCCAGAGCCAGGCTGGCCTCCCCGAGCCTTGGGTCATCCAGTGAGAGGTAGAACGCAGCCAGCTCGTACAGGCCGACCGCGTGGTTGGCCACCAAAGCCTCGATAGGTGTGTTCAGCAGCTGATCACGGATGGCGGCCATCTCGGCTTCGCTCAGCTCACCCGGCTCTCCAGCACCGGTCTCGGCAGGAGGAGGGCCAGCCTCTCCGGGACTCTGACTCTTGAGGGGCGCCGACGGCCCGGTCTGGCTAGGAGGGGCAACGGGGTGTTCGCCGCCCGGGGTCCATAGAGTGCTCACGGGCTGCTAGTGTAGAGGCACAATCGAAGAGGGAAGCGGGGCCTCCTCAAGGGACACCCCCACCCGGCCGTTCCAGGCTCTGGATGCGAGCCGGGTCAACGGTCGCAACAGCGGGCCGGCGTCGCTTCCGGTGTCGCTCCATGTCCGTGACCGGGCGGGGAGCCTGGCCATGACAGGAGTTGATGTCGCATAGTCCCCGTGCCTACTACCAACAACGAGCCCAGGATCAACGAGCGCATCCGGGCGCGTGAAGTGCGTCTGGTCGGTCCAGATGGTGATCAGTTGGGGATCAAGCCCCTGCCAGAAGCGCTTCATACCGCCCGAGAGCTGGATTTGGACTTGGTCGAGGTGGCGCCTCAGGCCTCCCCGCCGGTCTGTCGCATCATGGACTACGGGAGGTTTAAGTTCGAGGCCGCCCAGAGAGCCAAGGAGTCGAGGCGCAAGACCACCAACATCGCGGTCAAGGAGATGAAGTACCGACCCAAGATAGGGACGGCCGACTTTGATACCAAGACCCGCCAGGTATCTCGATTCCTGGCTGAGGGCCACAAGGTCAAGATTACGATTATGTTCAGGGGCCGCGAGGTCTACCACCAGGAGCTCGGCAAGGCCATCCTGGACCGGATCGCCGAGCAGGTGGAGGGCAACGCCAAGATGGAAGCGGTGCCCAGGCTCGACGGGCGCAACATGACCATGGTGTTGGCTCCGGACCGCCGGGCTGCCCAGGCGGGTGCATCCCGCAGCGAGCACAGGCACCGCGTCGAGCGGGGGGATGCAAACGGGACGCAGGCCCAAGCGAAGCAGGACCCAGCGAAGCAGGACCCAGACGGGCAGCGAAGGAGCGAACCGGCTGCTGTCGAGGATGCCGCCACCGAGGAGGGGGCGAACGATGCCGAAGATGAAGACTGACAAGGGTGCAGCAAAGCGTTTCAAGGTCACCGGGACCGGCCGCATCCGGCGCCGCAAGGCATTCCGTTCTCACTTGCTGGAGAAGAAGTCCAGCACCCGTACCCGCCGACTGGGTCGCGAGGCCGACCTGTCCAGGGGCGATCGCCGCCAGGCCAGACGCCTGCTCGGGATCTAGTCCGGTCGCACAAGAGCCAGAAGAGGAGCCCCTAAATGGCAAGGGTCAAGCGCGCCGTCCACGGAAAGAAGCACCGCCGGGCGGTTCTTGAGGCGGCACAGGGTTATTACGGCAACAAGAGCCGTAGCTACCGTGCTGCGAACGAGCAGCTCATGCACTCGATGCAGTACGCGTACCGGGACCGCCGGGCGCGCAAGGGCGACTTCCGCCAGCTGTGGATCACCAGGATCAACGCTGCCACGCGGGTCCATGGGATGAGCTACAGCCGGTTTATAGCTGGCTTGCGTATCGCCGAAGTGACCGTGGATCGCAAGATCCTGGCTGACATCGCGGTCCGAGACCCGGTGGCCTTCGCGGACCTGGTGAGGATCGCTGGCGGTACGCCAGTCGCTGTGCCAGCCCAGGATGAGAAGGCCGCCTCAGCGACCGAGACCGACGAGACCGAGACCGACGAGACCGAGACCGACGATTGAGCATGGCGCCACCGCTCCAGTGGCGTCACGGGAAGGTCCAGCGGCTTCGCCGGCTGGTTCGCCAGCGCAGCTTCCGCACCGCAGAGCGGGCGTTCGTGGTGGAGGGGGCCAAGCTGATCTCGGTCGCCCTGGATGCCGGCGCCAGCCTGGAAGGGGCGTACGCGGCGCCGGCGGCGTGGTCGGGGGTGGGCACGGAGGCCGTGTTGCGCCGGGCAGATTCCTTGGGAATTCGGGTTCACAACCTGGCCGAGGGGGTGATGGAGCGGGTCGCGGACACCGTCACCCCCCAGCCGATCCTGGCAGTGGCTCCGTTCCTGGATGTGGTGCTGGCGGAGCTGGCGGGGGCCACGATGTTGGTGGTCTGCGTGGACGTGCGGGACCCCGGCAACGCCGGAGGCGTGCTTCGAAGCGCTGAGGCGGCCGGCGCTGATGGGGTAGTCTTGTGCGACGGTTCTGTGGACTTGTACAACCCCAAGACGGTGCGGGCGTCGGCGGGTGCCCTTTTCCACCTGAGGCTCGTGGCCGGAGGTGAAGCAACCGAGGTGCTGGGACAGATTGGTAGCTGGGGAATGCGCAGGCTGGCTGCTCAGGCCCGGGGAGGGCGCGCCCATACGTCGCTGGACCTTTCAGCCCCGGTGGCATTCGTCCTCGGCAACGAGGCCTCCGGCCTGGGTGCGGAGCTCTCGGGTTGCGTGGACGAAGCCATCACCATCGCCATGCGCGGGCGGGCGGAGTCGCTCAACGTGGGCATGACCGCGGCGCTCCTGTGTTTCGAGGCGGCGCGCCAGCGTGAAGGTGGCGGGACCAGGTGAGCGCGGCCGAGGATCCGCTCGACCTCCTGCCGGACGGCGTATTGTCCCTCGACGCCGGCCGGATTGTGCGCGCCGCCAACGCCGCGGCGGCGACCCTGACCGGGCACCCGGTCGCGGCCCTGGTGGGGGCGGACTGCGCCGAGCTGCTGGTCCCTCGAGGCGAGGACGGAAGGCCGCTGTGGGCTTCGGGCTGGCACACCTCCGCTCGCCTGCGCTCGGTTCGTTTCATACCCGAGCAACAGGTCAAGCTGCGCCGTGCAGATGGCCGGGACATCGCTGTGCTGGTTACAGGCACGTACCAGCGCGACTCAGCCGAGCGCCTGGTGGGCGCCACGGTGGCGCTGCGCGACGGGCACCGGCGCATGCACCGCCTGGCCAGTGGCATCGAGATCGTATCCACGGTGAGCCACGAGCTGCGTTCGCCGCTCACCTCGGTCAAGGGTTACACGGCCCTGCTGCTCAACCGGTGGGACCGGCTCAGCCCGGAGCAGAGCAGGATGATGCTGGAGCAGGTCAACCACGACGCCGACCGGGTCACCCGGCTTATAACCGAACTTCTGGACATCAGCCGTCTGGAGACCGGCCGGCTGGTGCTCCGCCGCCAGCCGGTGGATCTCAGCGAGCTCGCAGGTACGGTGCTCGAAAAGGTCCGCATGGAGTACCCCGAGCTGGACGCCACCCTGTTGTTCCCGCGGCCGTTCCCGCTGGCCTGGGCGGATCCGGACAAGGTGGTGCAGGTGCTGACCAACCTGGTGGAGAACGCCTGCAAGTACGGGTCGCTCGTCGGGTTGGAGGTGGTCGGCGAGCCCGACGGGACCGACGTCTCGGTGGCGGTGCGCGACAGCGGTTCGGGCATACGGGCCGAAGACCTGGGCCATGTGTTCAACAAGTTCTTCCGCCGTTCGGAGGGACGCCCCACCGGGTCTGGCCTGGGCCTGTGGATCAGCCGGGGCCTGGTGGAGGCTCACGGCGGGCGTCTCGGGGTGAGCAACCTGCCCGGGCGGGGAGCCGAGTTCCGCTTCACCCTCCCGATCATGGACCCATGACGTTCTCCGACGAGGAGCTTGAGGAGCTCAAGTGGCCTGCGCTGGAGCGCCTGGCGGGGGCGGCGACGGTGGAGGAGCTGCGCTCGATCGAATCTGAGGTGCTCGGGAAGAGGTCCCCTCTCGCAGCCAAACATCAAGAGCTGGGCAGGATGGCTCCAGCCGAACGCCCGGTGGCGGGCGCAGCTCTCAAACAGGTTCGCACCCTGCTGGAGCGTCAGGCAGACTCGCGTCGGACCGAGCTCGAGTCGGCGGAGCGGGCGGTGCGGATGGAAGCCGAGCGCCTGGACCTGACCTCGGTGCTGCCGGGACCCCTGCCGGGCCACTACCACCTCGTCACCCAGGCCCGGGACGAGCTGGAGGACACATTTGTGGGCATGGGCTTCACCGTCGCCGAGGGGCCTGAGGTGGAGACCGACTGGAACAACTTCCAGGCGCTGAACTACCCGCCGGCACACCCGGCTCGGGCGGCACAGGACAGCTTTTACCTGCGGTTGGGGGAGCCGGAGTCGGTGCTGATGCGGACCCATACCTCTCCCATGCAGATACGGGTGATGCTGGGCTCGCCGCTGCCCATCTACGTGGTGATGCCCGGTCGGGTCTACCGGCGGGAGACCGCGGACGCCCGGCACCGCCCGGAGTTCCACCAGATCGAGGCGCTGGTGGTGGACCGGGGGATCACCTTCGGAGACCTGGCGGGGACCATCGAGGCTTTTATCGGGGCGTATTTCGGGCCGCAGATCCATTCGCGGCTGCGCCCGGGCTCGTTCCCGTTCACCGAGCCCTCGGCGGAGCTGGAGGTGACCTGCACCATCTGCACCGGGGTCGGGTGCCGCACCTGTTCGGGTACCGGTTGGATCGAGCTGGGGGGATGCGGGATGGTCGACCCCGCCGTGTTCGCCAATGTCGGGATCGACCCCGAGGAATGGTCGGGGTTTGCGTTCGGGTTCGGGATCGACCGGCTGGTGCAGATGCGCCACGGACTGGCGGACATGCGAGTGCTTCAGGAGAACGACGTGCGATTCTTGCGGCAGTTCTGAGGGGTTTGAGCTGATGAGGGTTCCCCTGTCGTGGCTGCGCGAGTTCGCGCCGTTTGAGGCCTCGGCTGGAGACCCCGACTCGGTGGCCGCCCTGGGCCGGGTGATGGACGACCTTGGGATGGTGGTGGAGGGCGTCGAGACGGTGGAGGCGGGCCTCGACGGGGTGGTGGTGAGCCGGGTGCTCGAGATCGCCGCGATCAAGGGAGCGGACCGCATCCGGCGGGTGGTGGTGGACGCCGGGTCTGCGGGTGCCGCCGGGACGGTGGAGGTGGTCTGCGGGGCCTCCAACTTCGCTGTCGGGGACCTGGTTCCGCTCGCCACGGTGGGAACCGTGCTGCCTGGGGGGATGGCGGTAGGCCTGCGACGCATGCGCGGCGTGGAGTCCCACGGGATGCTCTGCTCTGGTAGGGAGCTGGGTCTGTCGGCGGATGCGGCGGGCCTGATGATCCTGGGTTCCGCAGGGGGGTCGACCCGGGAGGACGCCTCCGTTGGCGGCTTCGAGCCCGGGGTCGCACTGGCCGAGGCGTTGGGGATCGGCGCAGATGTGGTGTACGACCTGGCGATAGAGACCAATCGACCCGATGCCATGTGCGTGGCGGGTGTCGCCCGGGACCTAGCGGCGCGGCTCGGGCTCAAATTCACCATCTCCGAGTCGCCGGCCCTGACTCAGGGGGTCGCCTCCAGCGAAGTCGGCGCTACCTTGGTGGTGGAGGCGGAGGACCTGTGTCCCAGGTTCGTCTCGCGGGTCCTGGTGGGTTTGACGGTGACCGACTCGGCTCCGTGGCTCCAGCGCCGGCTGGTGCTCGCCGGGATGCGCCCGATCAACTCGGTGGTCGACGCTTCCAACTACGTGATGCTGGAGCTGGGCCAGCCCACCCACCCCTATGATCTGGAACGCCTCGGCGGTGGCGGCCTCGTTGTGCGCCGGGCCAAGCCCGGCGAGACCCTGGTGACACTCGACGGAGTGGAGAGGGTCCTCGGAGTGGACCGGCGCACCGGATCGCCGGTGGACGACTGCCTGATCTGCGACGCCGACGGTGTGGCTGTGGGGATTGCGGGAGTGATGGGCGGCGCCTCCTCGGAGATCGGGCCGGAGACGCGCAGCGTGCTGCTCGAGGCGGCCTGGTTCGACCCGATGGCGATAGCGCGGACCTCCCGCCGGCTTGGGTCGCGGACCGAGGCTTCGGCCCGCTTCGAGAGGGGCTGTGACTGGGCGGGGATCGAGCGCGCAGTGGCCCGCTTTTGCCAGCTGGTAGCCGGTCCGGGTGGGGCGACGCTCCGGCCTGGCGCCCTGTCCTTCACCGGCCACCTGCCGGAGCGCCCCACGATCCGGCTGCGCACCGGGAGGGTGAACGGAATCCTCGGTACCGAGCTGACCGACGAGCAGGTGGTGAAGTACCTTGAGCCCATCGGGTTCGCCGCCGTGCCCGGCGGGCCGGGCCTGGCCGACGTCGTGGCGCCCAGCTGGAGGCCCGACTGCTCGCGGGAGATAGACCTCATCGAGGAGGTGGCCCGTCATCACGGGTACTCCTCGATTCCCAGGACCAGGCATCTGTCTCCCCGGGTGGGCGGCCTCAGCGCCTACCAGCGCCAGCGCCGGTTGGTGCGGGCCACGCTGGTCGGCCTGGGTGCAGACGAGGCATGGACATCCTCGATGGTTGGGCCGGAGGACCGGTCGATCCTCGGCTTGCTCGGCCCGCCGCTGGAGTTGGAGGCCCCCTTGGCGCGGGAGGAGTCGGTGCTTCGCGCCAGCCTCATGCCTGGCCTGGTCAGGGCGGTGGCAGCCAACGCCGCGCACCAGGACCCCGAGGTCCGCCTCTTCGAGGTGGGTCGGATCTTCTCCCAGCCGGCCGAGGGCCAGGAGCTGCCCACCGAGCGCGAGACTCTGGGGCTGGCGCTGGCCCACCTCGGCGACGATGCGGCGAGCGCGGTCCGGGCGTGGCGCTCCCTGGCTTCGTCCCTGCGGCTGGCCGAGGCGGAGACGATCGAGGCGGAGACGATCGAGGCGGAGATGATCGAGGCGGAGATGATCGAGGCCAGCCCGCCGGGGATGCACGCAACCCGCAGCGCGCGCTTGGTCGGGCCTGGCGGCGCCGTGCTGGGAGTCGTTGGGGAGGTCGCCCCGACAATGCTCGAGGCGGTCGGCCTCGGGGATCGGCGGGTCGGCTGGCTGGAGCTGGACCTGGCCAGGCTGTTGGCGATCCCGCGCCGGCCCGAGCAGGCCGAGCCGGTGAGCCGCTACCCCTCGGCCGAGCTGGACCTGGCTTTCGTTGTCGACGACGGCGTGCCGGCCGCCGCGGTGGAGGCGACGCTGGCGCGGGCAGGTGGCGGCGTGCTGGTGGGCCTCGCCCTGTTCGACGTATACCGCGGCACCCAGCTCGGGCCGGAGCGGCGCAGCCTGGCCTACCGGCTCCGATTCGCCGCGCTGGACCACACTCTCGACGAGTCCGAGCTGAGGAGCCTCCGGGAGGCCTGCCTGGCCGCGGTCGAGTCTGCCCACCCGGCTCAGTTGCGAGGCTGACATGGCCAATGATGCTGACGACCTCTTGGTGTTCGACCTCGATGAGGAGGAAAGTCAACTGCTGCGTTCTGGCATCGTGGAGTGTCAGATGTGGAAGGCGGCTGCGATTGCCGATGGTCGGCTCCTGGCGAGGGGAGCGCGAGGGGACAGGACCCCCTGGACTATGGCCCTAAGGACGAGGGCCGGCACCCCTGCCGGCTATGCCGCGGAGCTGGTGAGTGGCGAGCGCGACCAGCGGTGATCGTCTTTGCCGACACCAGTGCGCTCGGGAGCGCCTATCTCGAGGACGAGGCTGACGGTTCGTGGTAGTTGAGGCCATCTGTCCCGGTGACCAATAATCAAGGGCGCCCTCCGCGACCCTATGCAAGCTCGGAGTCGGGGTCGAAGGTGCCGTCCTCCAGGGCTTCGAGGATGCCGGTGGTGCAGGGGCCGATCCATCCGAGGGCGCCGGGCAGCGAGTCGGGCGGGAGCCCGTCCAGGAATCCGTAGGCCACCGCGGTGGCGCCCTCGTCCCCGTCTCTGGCGATCACCTCGACTGCGTGGAATCCCCGCTGGAGGACCTCACTATGAGCGGACGGATCGGCCAGCAGGGGGACCAGGTAGTCGGCCAGCTCCTCGAGGACCAGTGGCGCTCCGAAGTTCTCTCCAAGGTCCTCGGTCAGGGCGATCCATCGTGGCCACATCTCGGGGAACTCTTCGAGAAGGCCAGCAACCAGTCTATCATCGCTTATGGAAGTCATGAAAAGATATGATACAGCACTGAAGCTCGCGTTTCAAACAATGCATGATGATGCATCGTTATGAGTGTGTATACTGTCTATTGTGAAGATCGGGATCGCCGGAGGATCGGGCTACACCGGGGCAGAGCTGCTGCGCCTGTGCTCCGGGCACCCGGATATGGATGTGGCCTGGGCCTCGGGGGACAGTCAGGCGGGGATCGCCGTGGCCGACCTGTACCCGAGCCTGGCGGCTGCCTATCCGAGGCTCCGCTTCTCCGAGCTGGAACCCGCGAACGCCGACGGCCTGGATCTGCTGTTCCTGGCTCTGCCCCACGGCGCCTCCCAGACGCTGGTCCCCGAGCTGGCCCAGCGGGTGGGCGCGATCATCGATCTTTCCTCGGACTTCCGCCTCCGGGATCCCGGCGCCTACCCCATCTGGTACGGAGCCGAGCACTCGGCGCCCGACCTGCTCGCAAGGGCGGTCTACGGATTGCCCGAGCTGACGCGGGACCAGCTTCCCGGAGCCGGCCTAGTGGCCGCGGCGGGCTGCTACGTCACCGCGGCCGCACTTGCCCTGGCCCCCCTGGTGCGGGCGGGGGCTATCGAGGGGACCGGGGTGATAGTGGACGGGGCCAGCGGGGTCTCTGGTGCGGGGCGCAAGGTGTCGCACGCCACCCAGTTCGCAACTGTGGACGGAGACTTTGCCGCTTACTCGCTGTTGAACCACCGTCATACTCCAGAGTTGGAGCAGGTGATCGGCGCCGAGATCCTCTTCACCCCGCACCTGGTCCCCATGACCCGGGGGATCCTGGTGACCTGCTACGCGCGGCCGGTCCCCGGAGCACCCGACCCGCTGGAGGTGCTTGCCGAGGCGTGGCGGGGGGAGCCCTTCGTGGTGGTCGATGAGCGCTGCCCCTCTACCAAGGCGACCCTCGGCTCCAACTGCGCGCACCTGACTGCTCGGATGGACCCCCGGACGGGGTGGGTCGTGTCGCTTTGCGCCCTGGACAACCTGGTGAAGGGTGCGTCGGGCCAAGCGGTCCAATGCGCCAACCTCGTTTTGGGCCTCCCCGAGGCGACCGGGTTGCCAACCGTCGGGCTGAACCCGTGACCCTTTGGGCCCGCCGGGGTAGGGCTGTGCCCGTCACGGTCGTTGATTCGAGTCGATCTTGGCGTGATGAACGCGCCAGGCACGCGTTGCGAACGCCAAGTTCGCACGGCCGGGCGTCGCGAGCGGGGTTCGGGCGATGAGCGTCACCGCACCTCAGGGTTTCGAGGCGGCGGGAATCGCCTGTGGGCTCAAGGCTGACGCCGCAACGGACCTGGCCCTGGTGGCAGTCCAACCAGGTCCCGAGGGCCAGCGACGCGCGGTGCCAGCCGCGGCCACCTTCACCTCTAACCGGGCGGCAGCGGCCCCGGTCCAGGTGAGCCGGGCACACCTGGCGGCCAGCCGCGGGTACGCGGCGGCGGTGGTGATCAACTCGGGCAACGCCAACGCGGCCACCGGCCCGCCCGGGCGGGAGCACGCCGAAGCGACCTGCGCCCGGGCGGCGGGCGCCCTGGGCACGGCGCCCGAGGAGGTCCTGGTGTGTTCCACCGGGCTCATCGGCATACCGCTGCCGTACGAGGCGACCATCGCGCCCGGTATCGCCCCGCTAGCCAGGATCCTCGCCTGCGGCCCCGAGGCGGACGCGGCCGCGGCGGGGGCAATTATGACCACCGACACCCGGCGCAAGCAGGTGCTGGTCGAAGGCGCTGGTTACCTGGTGGGTGGGATGGCCAAGGGCGCGGCGATGCTGGCACCGGACATGGCCACCATGCTCGCAGTGCTGACCACCGACGCCGCGGCGGTCCCCGAGATGCTCGCCGAGGCCCTGCGGGCGGCGGTGCGGGCCAGCTTCAACGAGCTCAGCGTGGACGGGTGCTGCTCCACCAACGACACGGTCATCGTGCTGGCCAGCGGTCGAGCTGCACAGGTCAGACGCAAGGGACTGACCGCCAGCCTGACCGAGGCCTGCGTGAGCCTGGCCGAGCAGATGGCGGCCGACGCCGAGGGAAAGACAGTCCTGGCTCGGGTCACGGTAACCGGGGCAGCCAACGACGCCCAGGCGAGGACGGCCGCCCGGCGGGTGGCCGAGAGTCAGCTGGTGCAGTGCTCCCTCTACGGCCGGGACCCTTACTGGGGCCGGGTGGTGAGCGAGCTGGGCAGTGCCGGGGTGGGCTTCGAGCTGGACCGCGTCACTGTCGCTTATGGAGGCACAGTCGTCTGTCGCAGCGGCGCCCCCGCCGAGCACGATGAGGCAGCGGTCAGGGCGCACCTCGCTGGCGAAAAGGTCGAGATCACGGCTGACCTGGGCCTGGGGAAGGGTCGGGCAACCATCCTGACCACCGACCTGTCCCCGGCGTACATAGCCGAGAACATGAGGACATCTTGAACCCAGACCCGAAGGGCGCCCCCACCGACCCCAGGACCCGGGCGGCGATCCTGGTCGAGGCTCTCCCCTATATACGCCGCTTCTGGGGGAAGGTGGTGGTGGTCAAGTACGGGGGAGCGGCGATGGGTCCCGCCGCACCGACCGCCGACGGGGGTGGGCACGGGTTGAGTGGGGCCACACTTGCAGATTTCACCGGGGATGTGGCCCTAATGGCGTCAGTGGGCATGCGTCCGGTGGTGGTCCACGGGGGCGGCCCCCAGATCGGGGAGTGGATGGGCAGGGTGGGCAAGGTGGCCGAGTTCCGTGACGGGCTGCGGGTCACCGACGCCGAGACGCTGGAGATCGCCCGGATGGTGCTGGTGGGCAAGGTCAACCGGGACATCGTGGGGGCGATCAACACCCACGGGCCCCGCGCAGTCGGTGTCAGCGGGGAGGACGCGGGCCTGATCCGGGCGTCGCAGCACCCCGGCGGGCTCGGCTTCGTGGGTGAGGTCGCCAGCGTAGACCCTGCTCTCCTGCTCAGCCTGCTTGCGGAGGGCCTGGTCCCCGTGGTGGCCACCATCGGGTCCGACCCCGAGGGCCAGGCTTACAACATCAACGCCGATGTGGTCGCCGGGGCGCTGGCCTCCGCCCTGGGAGCCGAGAGGCTGGTGTACCTCACCGACGTGGAAGGGGTGCGCCGGGACCCGGCCGACCCGGGAAGCCAGCTCAGCGTGCTGAGCGCCGCCGAGCTGGAGGCGCTGCTGGGCACGGGCTCGGTGGAGGGTGGCATGGTGCCCAAGGCCCGCTCGTGCGTCGAGGCGCTGCGCGGCGGGGTGGCAGGGGCGCACATCCTGGATGGCCGGGTGCCCCACGCCCTGTTGTTGGAGCTGCTCACCGACCACGGGGTCGGCACGATGGTGACGCGGTGAGCAGCGCGGTTGCGCCCGGAAGCCATCTGATGCCGACGTACGCGCCCGCCAGGGTGACCTTCGTGCGGGGCGAGGGGTCGTGGTTGTGGGACGCCGACGGGCGGCGCTACCTGGACTGCCTTTCGGGGATTGCGGTTACTTCGCTCGGCCATGCGCACCCGGCGGTAGCCGCGGCGGTGGCCGCGCAGGCGAAGACCCTGTGCCATGTGTCCAACCTGTTCGGGAACACCGTCGGGCCGGAGGTGGCGGCGACCCTGGACCGGCTCATCGGCCCGGCCCCGGGCCAGGTCTTCTTCGCCAACTCGGGCGCAGAGGCCAACGAGTGCGCGATCAAGCTGGTCCGGCGGTGGGGCGGCAGTGGCGGCCGCGGCGGCCGCGGCGGCCGCGGCAGGGCGGACATCGTCTGCGCCTACGGCTCGTTTCACGGGCGGACCCTGGCCACCCTCGCCGCAACCGGCCAGCCGGCCAAGCATGAGGGGTTCCAGCCTTTGCCCGAGGGCTTCCGCCACGTCGCCTGGGATGATGTCGGCGCCATCGAGGCTGCCATCGGCCCGAGCGTCGGGGCGGTGATGCTCGAGCCGATCCAGGGCGAGTTCGGATTGCGTACCCCGGCAGACGGATACCTGGCGGAGGTGCGCCGCCTGTGCGACGAGGCCGACCTGTTGATGGTGGTGGACGAGATCCAGACCGGGCTGGGGCGAACCGGGCACTGGTGGGGTTTCGACCACGACGAGGTGTCGCCGGACATCGTCACCATCGCCAAGGCGCTGGGCAACGGTATGCCGATCGGGGCGTGCTGGGCGCGCGCCGAGGTGGCGGGGGCGTTCCGGCCAGGGGACCACGGAAGCACCTTTGGTGGCCAGCCCCTCGCCGCCGCCGCCGCCCGCGCCACGCTGACGGTGATGGAGGCGGAGGACGTGCCGGGCCGTGCGCGGTCAGCCGGGGCGAGGCTGGCCACCGGCCTGTGGGGGATGCCGGGGGTCACCCGGGTCCGGGGACGTGGGCTGCTGCTGGGGGCGGTCCTGGAGCCGGGCCTGTCCGCTCGCGCGGTCACTGCCGCTGCGCTGGAGCGGGGCCTGGTGGTCAACGCCCCGGACGACGGGGTGATCCGCCTGGCCCCGTCCCTGCTGATCACCGACGCCGAGGTGGACCATGCGGTCGAAGTCTTGTCCGCGGTGCTGGCGGAATCTCTGTGAAGCCGACTGAGGCAGGCGAACTTTGGTATATTTGGTACGTAGGAGTACCGAATCTACCAAAGTTCGGAAGATGACGGGTAGTGGCGTGACCCGGCACTTCTTGGAGGTGGACGACCTGACCCCGGCGGAGCTGGCTGCGGTCCTGGACCTCTCGGACCCGTCAGCGTCGGCGGACCCGCTGGTCGGTCTCAGCCGTCCGATGGCTGGACTGGGCATGGCGCTGGTGATGGAGAAGCCGTCCAGTCGTACCCGCAACTCCACCGAGATGGCGGTGTTCTCCCTGGGCGGCCACCCGGTCACCATCCGGGCCGACGAGGTGGGCCTGGACACCCGCGAGAGTGCGGAAGATGTTGCTCGGACCCTGGCGTGCTACCACCGGGTGATCGGGGCGCGGGTCCACCGCCACCAGACCCTGGAGCGCATGGCCGCCGCGCTCGACCAGGCCGGCAGTACCACCTCAGTGGTAAACCTGCTCTCAGACCTGGCCCACCCGTGCCAGGCCCTGGCTGACCTGCTCACCCTGCGCCAGGTGATGGGGAGCCTCAGAGCCAGGACCGTGGCCTACGTCGGCGACGCCAACAACGTGTGCAGGTCCCTGGCGCTGGCCGGGGTGATGGCGGGCATGCACGTGCGGGTGGCGGCGCCGTCGGGATTTCAGCTCTCGGAAGCGGATCTCGACCGGTTGGCCGCGCTGGCGCACGCCTCGGGTGGCACCTTCGCCCAGACCGCCCGGCCGCTCGAGGCCGCCGAGGGTACGGACGCCATAGCCACAGACGTGTGGACCTCGATGGGCCAGGAGGCCGAAGCAGGGGAGCGCCGCGCCGCGTTCGAGGGATTCTGCGTGGACGAAAGGCTCCTGGCCCAGGCACAGCCCCACGCGGTGGTCCTGCACTGCCTCCCTGCGCACCGCGGCGAGGAGATCTCCGCGGCCGTGGCGGATGGTCCGCAGTCGAGGATTTGGCAGCAGGCCGCGAACCGGATGCACGCCATGCGGGGCTTGCTCGCCTGGCTCGTGGAGGCGAACCCCAAGTGAGGCTGGCCAAGAACCGCCGCCAGCACCGGATCGCCAAACTGTTGGAGGAGCACCAGCCCACCAACCAGGTCCAGGTGGTGGAGTTGCTAGCGGCCCAGGGGATCGAGGCGACCCAAGCCACGGTCTCGCGCGACCTGGAGGAGCTGGGAGCGGTCAAGGTCCGCGCCGCTGGGGGCGAGTCGGTCTACGCCATCCCCGAGCTGCCACGGGACCAGCTGGCCCCCGAGGACCACCTGCGACGGGTGATGGGCGAGTGGGTTGTCGAGGTGGCACACTCGGCCAACCTGGTGGTCCTGCTCACCCCGCCGGGATGTGCACACGTCGTGGCTTCCGCGCTGGACCGCGCAGGCTTGCCCGATGTAATCGGTACCGTGGGTGGCGATGACACCGTACTCCTCGTGGTCAGCGAGTCGGTCGGCGGTGCCGCGGTTGCCCTTTACCTCTCGGACCTAGCCGGGCTCTGAGTACTGTACGTCGTTTGGCACACCCGCGACTGCCACAGACTGCACCGTCACGAGTGCCTGGTTACCAAGGTCCGACAGGGAGGGGCTCGAAGACTGGGCGTGCTTCAGCCGCGAAGACTGCACCAGCGAGTCCGAGCGGCGCAAGAAGAGCAAATGACTTTCGTAGGACCCTGAGAGTGTACCTAAGGAAGATCAGACGGGGTACCTCTCGCCCAAGGAGGCAGAGGCCCCCCGGGGGCCTCAACTCGCGTCTCGCCGGTCCTCGCGTCTCGCCGGTCCTCGCGTCCATGCCAGTAGGGTAGCACGCTCACTGTGAGAGGGTCGGGGTGGCGTGGGCTACCCGTGACGGAGGAACGGTCAGGGTCAGCGACGTCGAAGTCCTCCCGGAACCGGCGCTTGGCGGCGTCCAGGTGACGGGCAGTGACCGACGAAGAAGTAGCTCAGTCCTGCCGAGCGGAAGCCTCCACCACAACCATCCACGCCAGGTGGCATGATCACCACGGCCTACGCTGTCCACCGAACAAGGACAAGGAGCCCCCAAATGGCAAGAAGAGTGGTCCTCGCTTACAGCGGTGGGCTCGATACGTCGGTAGCGGTGCGCTGGATGACGGAGGAGCTGGGCCTGCAGGTGATCACCCTCGCCGCCGACGTCGGCCAGGGGGGCGACTGGGACCAGATCTGCACCCGGGCACTGGCCGCAGGTGCGGTCGAGGCTGAGGTGGTGGACATGAGAGCGGAGTACGCCCGGGACTTCGTCGGCCCGGCGATAGCGGCCAACGCCCGCTACGAGGGCAAGTACCCGCTGGTCTCGGCGCTCTCGCGCCCGGTGATCGCCCGGCACCTGGTGGCCGCGGCCCGGAGGCACGCGGCGGACACGGTGGCGCACGGCTGCACCGGCAAGGGAAACGACCAGGTCCGGTTCGAGGTGTCGGTGAGGGCGCTGGCGCCGGACCTGGAGATCCTGGCCCCGGTAAGGGGATGGGGGCTGAGCCGGGAAGAGTCGATCGGCTATGCCGAGCGCTGGGGTATCCCGGTGCCGGTGACCAGGGCCAGCCCGTACTCCATCGACCAGAACCTGTGGGGGCGCACCATCGAGTGCGGCATCCTGGAGGACCCGTGGGCCCAGCCGCCAGAGGAGGTCTTTGAGCTGACCACCCCCAGTGCGGTCGACCCGGTGGAGATGACGATCTCTTTTGAAATGGGACTTCCCGTCGCCATAGACCACCGTCCGCTCCCGCTGGATGAGCTAATCGCCGAGGTTACGCGAGTGGTTGGCTCGTATGGCTGGGGCCGGATTGACATGGTCGAGAACCGCCGGGTCGGGATAAAGAGCAGGGAGGTCTACGAGTGCCCGGGGGCGCTGGCACTGCTCATGGCGCACGCGGACCTGGAGGACCTGACCCTGGAGCGCGACGTGGCGCACGAGAAGGCTCGCCTAGAGCCCCGGTGGGCGGAGCTGGTGTACGACGGGCTGTGGTTCTCGCCGCTCAAGCAGGCGCTGGACGCCTTCATGGCCGAGACCCAGCGCCACGTGACCGGCGAGGTGCGCCTGCGCTGCGAGGTGCCCGGTCGGTGCTTTGTTGCGGGCCGGCGCAGCCCGGTCGGGCTGTACGACTACGGGCTGGCTACCTACGAGGCCGCGGACACCTTCGACGCGGCGATGTCCGAAGGATTTGTGCGCCTCTGGGGCCTGGGCGTGCAGACCTGGGCTGCCCGCCAGGGGGGCGCCGGTTCCGAGCCGAGCCCGGCAGCTGGTGGACCCGGGCCGAGCCCAGCTGGTGGACCCGGGCCGAGCCCGGCAGCTGGTGGACCCGCGTTCAGCCCGGGCGCACCCGAAGCGGGCTCGGGGTCGTGACCCTCTGGCAGGGGCGGTTCGGCGACGTCTCCTCGGACGAGCTGGTGGCCCTAACCGAGAGCCTCTCTTTCGACCGGCGCCTGGCGACCGACGACCTGCTGGCGTCGCGCACCCACGTCCGAGGGCTGGTCCGGGCGGGGGTGCTGAGCGCCGAGGAGGCGTCTGTGCTGCTGGCGGCGCTGACGCACGTGGGTGAGGAGCTGGCCGCGGACAGGCTAAATTTTACCTCTTCGGACGAGGACATCCACACCGCCATCGAACGCAGGGTCACCGAGATAGCAGGCGAGGTGGGGGCCAAGCTGCACACGGGACGAAGCCGCAACGACCAGGTCACCACCGCCTTCCGGCTGTGGTGCCGGCGGGAGCTGCGAGTCGTCGCCCACAAGGTGCTCGACCTGCAGGGGGTGCTCTTGCGACGGGCGGAGGAAGCCGAGGATGCCTACCTGCCCGGCTACACCCACCTCCAGCGGGCCCAGCCGGTGCTGCTGGCTCACCACCTGCTGGCCCACGGCTGGGCGCTGGCCCGTGACCTGGACCGGCTGGTGGCCACCGTTGACCGCCTGGACGTGTCCCCTCTCGGAGCCGGGGCGCTGGCCGGGTCCTCGCTGGCACTGGACCCGGACTGGGTTGCCGGGGACCTGGGCTTCACGGCGCGCTTCGAGAACTCCCTGGATGCAGTCAGCGACCGCGATTTCGTGGCCGAGGCGGTCTTCGACCTCGCCCTTCTCGGGGTGCACCTGTCCCGGATCGGGGAGGAGGTGGTGCTGTGGTCCAGCTCGGAGTTCGGCTTCCTGCGGCTCGATGACGCCTGGTCGACGGGTAGCTCCATGCTCCCGCAGAAGAAGAACCCCGATGTCGCCGAGCTCGCCCGGGGCAAGGCCGGCCGCCTAATCGGTCACCTCGCGGGGGTGCTGGCGACGCTCAAGGGGCTTCCTCTCGCATACAACCGTGACCTCCAGGAGGACAAGGAGCCCGTGTTCGACTCGGTGGACCAGGTGAGCCGGGTGCTGGGAGGGCTCTGTGGACTGCTGTCCACGTGCTCCTTTGACCTCGACCGGATGCGTGTCGCGGCTGACGAGCCGGCTGCTGCGGCGGTGGACCTGGCCGAGTGGCTGGTGGAAGGGGGCATGCCGTTCCGCCAGGCTCATGCGGTGGTCGGTGGGTTGGTGCGTGACTCGGTGGAGCGCCACGTCCCGCTGGCTGAGCTGGTTGAGGCGCATCCGGCCCTTGGATCCGAAGCGCTGGGCCTGCTGGAGCCGGGGGTCGCGGTCCGGCGGCGGACGACACCGGGAGGAGCAGGACCCGACGCGGTGGCCGTCCAGGTGCAGCACTTTCGCCGGCGGATGGAGTGCGACGCCGACCGGCTTCGATGAGGGCGGTTGACCAGGGCTCCGGCGGGGGGCTGGTCGGAGGCCTCACGCCGTTTGCTCGGGGGGACTTTGCCCGCGATGCCCTTGAGGTGGCCCCAGAGCTGCTCAACAGGCTGATCGTGGTGGGCGAGAGGGTGGGCAGGATCGTGGAGGTGGAGGCTTACCGGGGTCCCGATGATCCGGCTTCGCACGCCTACCGGGGCAAGACCCCCCGGAACGCCACCATGTGGGGTGCGCCCGGTCACCTCTACGTGTACTTCACCTACGGGATGCACTGGTGTGCCAACGTGGTGTGCGCCGAGCCGGGAGTGGCTCACGCGGTGCTGATCAGGGCGCTGGTACCGATCGCCGGCCTGGACGAGATGCGCACCGCCCGGCCGTCGGCCCGCCGGGACCGCGACCTGATGAACGGCCCAGCCAAGACATGTGCTGCCCTGGGCGTCACCGGCGCTCACGACGGAGCCGACCTGATCGCCGGGGACAGGGGGGTCCGCCTGGTGGCCGATGGGGTGGTGCCACCGGCCAGGCCGGCGAGGGGTCCGAGGATCGGCATCAGTGCCGCCAGGGAGCTTCCATGGCGATGGTGGGTGCCCGGCGACCCCCACGTCTCCCGACCGGCTAAATCTCAGGGATGTATCTACCAAGATCCCTGCTAACCTGGCGCAGAGAAACACTGAGTTCACCCGGGTCCTGCGGGTCCACATGGGTTGACGAAGACAACCACACATGCTACAGTGGTCATTCCCGAGCGGCAGGTCGCAGCCGGGGCGCCCGCTACAGTGGGCAACCCGACGAACGGGGGCGACAACGCCCCTTGCCACCGGCTCAGACAACGGCACCGACTCCCTACCACGGGTGTGTGCTCGCCATCGCTCCTTGAAAACGGAACAGAGATAGCCAAAAGCCAGTGCGGGCTGCCGCACCGGACTCGGGGGCGCTTGTCCCCCTTGTACCCGGTGAGGTCGCCATTTTTCAACGCACTGAGTAACGGACAACACACAATCCGTTCTAGGTGCCAGTCGGTAGAGGGGGTCAGTGCCTCCAAAGCCGGCTCTCCGATCTACGGGACTCGCCCTCGGGCGCGAACCGAACGATCTCGATGGAGAGTTTGATCCTGGCTCAGGACGAACGCTGGCGGCGTGCTTCATACATGCAAGTCGAACGGAGTCCAACCGGTGGTAACACCGGGGAAGGCTCAGTGGCGAACGGGTGCGTAACACGTGAGCAACCTGTCCCGAAGACCGGAATAACATCGGGAAACCGGTGCTAATACCGGATGTCCCCACAGGCCCGCATGGGCCAGTGAGGAAATGCCTGTGCCTTAGAGCGCAGTACGCTTCGGGAGGGGCTCGCGGCCTATCAATGCTAGTTGGTGAGGTAATGGCCCACCAAGGCGACGACGGGTAGCTGGTCTGAGAGGACGATCAGCCACACTGGGACTGAGACACGGCCCAGACTCCTACGGGAGGCAGCAGTAGGGAATCTTGCCCAATGGGCGCAAGCCTGAGGCAGCAACGCCGCGTGGGGGACGAAGGCTTTCGGGTTGTAAACCCCTTTCAGCAGGGACGAAATTGACGGTACCTGCAGAAGAAGCCCCGGCCAACTACGTGCCAGCAGCCGCGGTAATACGTAGGGGGCGAGCGTTGTCCGGATTTATTGGGCGTAAAGAGCTCGTAGGCGGCTTGATAAGTTGGGTGTGAAACCTCCAGGCTTAACCTGGAGCCGCCATCCAAAACTGTCATAGCTAGAGTCCGGTAGGGGATCACGGAATTCCTGGTGTAGCGGTGAAATGCGCAGATATCAGGAGGAACACCGGTGGCGAAGGCGGTGATCTGGGCCGGCACTGACGCTGAGGAGCGAAAGCGTGGGGAGCGAACAGGATTAGATACCCTGGTAGTCCACGCCGTAAACGTTGGGCACTAGGTGTGGGACCCTATCGACGGGATCCGTGCCGTAGCTAACGCATTAAGTGCCCCGCCTGGGGAGTACGGCCGCAAGGCTAAAACTCAAAGGAATTGACGGGGGCCCGCACAAGCGGCGGAGCATGTGGCTTAATTCGAGGCGACGCGAAGAACCTTACCTGGGTTGAACTACGCAGGAAAAGCCGTAGAGATACGGTGTCCGAAAGGGCCTGCGATAGGTGGTGCATGGCTGTCGTCAGCTCGTGTCGTGAGATGTTGGGTTAAGTCCCGCAACGAGCGCAACCCTTGTCCTGTGTTGCCAGCGGATAATGCCGGGGACTCGCAGGAGACTGCCGGGGTCAACTCGGAGGAAGGTGGGGACGAAGTCAAGTCATCATGCCCCTTACGTCCAGGGCTGCACACATGCTACAATGGCCGGTACAAAGGGCTGCTATTCCGCGAGGATGAGCGAATCCCAAAAAGCCGGTCTCAGTTCGGATCGGAGTCTGCAACTCGACTCCGTGAAGTCGGAGTCGCTAGTAATCCCGGATCAGCAACGCCGGGGTGAATACGTTCCCGGGCCTTGTACACACCGCCCGTCACACCACGAAAGTCGGCAACACCCGAAGCCGGTGGCCCAACCCCTCACGGGGAGGGAGCCGTCGAAGGTGGGGTCGGTGATTGGGGTGAAGTCGTAACAAGGTAGCCGTACCGGAAGGTGCGGCTGGATCACCTCCTTTCTAAGGAGCTCAGGCTGGGCTGGGCCCCCTCTCGGGGGCCTGTCTCCAGCCACTCCCAGTTGACCACTGGCTACTCGGTCGGCGTCTTGGCAGCTGTCGTCTTCGCAGGTTTCGACCTCGGGCGCCAGCGACCGCGTCGCCGGGCTTACCTCTGTTCCGTTTACAAGGCGCACCGCCGCGCCCCAGGGCCCCTTGAGAACTCAATAGCGAGCACGAGCATCTTGTTTTTCCCAAGCTACAAAGAGCCAACGGTGGATGCCTTGGCGCCTATAGCCGATGAAGGACGTGGGTGGCTGCGATAAGCCACGGTTAGCTGCCTACCAAGCTTTGATCCGTGGATGTCCGAATGGGGAAACCCACCGCCACAAGAGGGCGGTACTCTGGTCTGAACACATAGGGCCAGCAGAGGGAACCAGGGGAATTGAAACATCTCAGTACCCTGAGGAAAAGAAAGCAACAGCGACTCCCTTAGTAGCGGCGAGCGAAACGGGAATAGCCTAAACCGATCCGGTGTCAAGCCTGGTGGCCTTGCCGGCTCGGGGTTGTGGGATCCAGGAGGAGGTGCACCAGAACCTCCACGGAGTTACAAACTTGCTGCCTAGCAGAAGCGTTTTGGAACGTCGCACCACAGGGGGTAAGAGTCCCGTATGCGAAAGGTACGCAAGCTCCGCCAGGACACCCGAGTAGCGCCGGAACCGTGAAAGCCGGCGTGAATCCGCGAAGACCACTTCGTAAGGCTAAGTACTTATAGGCGACCGATAGTGAACTAGTACCGTGAGGGAAAGGTGAAAAGCACCCCGGGAGGGGAGTGAAATAGTACCTGAAACCGTTGGTTTACAAGCAGTCAGAGCGTCGTCAGCGCCTAGCGCGTCTGGCCGCGATGGCGTGCCTTCTGAAGAATGAGCCTGCGAGTTA
This sequence comes from Acidimicrobiales bacterium, assembly GCA_050744225.1. Classification (GTDB taxonomy): domain Bacteria; phylum Actinomycetota; class Acidimicrobiia; order Acidimicrobiales; family JAJPHD01; genus JAVKSL01. The sequence continues at coordinate 32,309 of JBOGGT010000003.1, forward strand.
CCGTATGTGGCAAGGTTAACCCGTGAGGGGGAGCCGGAGCGAAAGCGAGTCTGAACAGGGCGATCTCAGTCGCGTGCGGTAGACCCGAAGCCGAGTGATCTATCCATGGGCAGGCTGAAGCGGGGGTAAGACCCCGTGGAGGGCCGAACCCACCCTGGTTGAAAACAGGGGGGATGACCTGTGGATAGGGGTGAAAGGCCAAGCAAACTCGGTGATAGCTGGTTCTCCCCGAAATGCATTTAGGTGCAGCGTCGGGTGTTCAGCGTCGGAGGTAGAGCACTGAATGGGCTAGGGGGCCTACAAGCTTACTGACCCCAATCAAACTCCGAATGCCGATGCTCTAGAGCCCGGCAGTGAGACTACGAGGGATGAGCTTCGTTAGTCGAAAGGGAAACAGCCCAGACCGCCGGCTAAGGCCCCAAATTCGGGACTAAGTGGTAAACGATGTGGGATTGCACAGACAGCCAGGAGGTTGGCTTAGAAGCAGCCACCCTTGAAAGAGTGCGTAATAGCTCACTGGTCGAGTGGTCCTGCGCGGACAATGTAACGGGGCTCAAGTTCCGAGCCGAAGCCGCGGACTTCCCTCCATCCGCAAGGACGGGAGGGGAGTGGTAGGGGAGCGTCGATCCCGCAGGGAAGCGGCGGTGTGAACCGTTGTGGAGCGGGATCGAGTGAGAATGCAGGCATGAGTAGCGAGAGAGGGGTGAGAAACCCCTCCGCCGTAAGCCCAAGGGTTCCTGGGGAAGGCTAATCCTCCCAGGGTGAGTCGGGAGCTAAGGCGAGGCCGAGAGGCGTAGTCGATGCACAACCGGTCGATATTCCGGTACCGCCGTGTCCGCGCTAATCCCGATCCGGGGTACTAAGGGGCTGCCTACGGGCGATCCGACATACCTGGTGAGGGCAGCGAAGGCGTGACGCAGGAGGGTAGGTGATCCCCACCGTTGGTTGCGTGGGGGTAAGCGTGTAGGGAGAGGACCAGGCAAATCCGGGCCTCACACATCCTGAGACGCGATGCCGAGTCGTCTAAGACGAAGTCACTGATCCCATGCTGCCTAGAAAAGCGTCGTCGTCAGCTGTCACGGTGCCCGTACCCCAAACCAACTCAGGTGGGCGGGTAGAGAATACCAAGGCGATCGAG
>JBOGGT010000004.1:0-26542 GCA_050744225.1 Acidimicrobiales bacterium
CCCAGACCACCGGAAATGAGCTTCCGCCCTGAGGTCAAGTTTCAGCACCAGACAGGCGGTAGGTGATCGGTCGGCCGTCGCCGACGAGGCGTGGTGGGGTGGCGTTGATCTCGTCCAACAAGAGCCCCAGCGCCCGGGCCAGGCGAGGGGGATGAGGACGATCCAAGGTGACGGTTATGGCATTGGTGGCGAAGCTGATGAGCCCACCCAGGTGCAACAGGTGCCGGGCGGTCGCGCGGTACTCATCGAGATCGCCCAGGTAGGTATCGAGGTGCCGGGCGAGATCCAGCTCGGCGTTGTAGGCGAGCAAGCGGCACACCATCTGCAGCGAGCGCCGGGCGAGATGAGGCCGGGCACGTTTGGCGTCGGGGTCGGCCTCGGTGGCACCGATCTTGGCCGGGACGCCCTTGAGCGACTCTTTTGCGTCGAGCAGCGCTGTGCGGGCGCCATCTACGGCTCTATGCAGGGCTCCGGATGCGGCGTTGAACTGGGTCGGGCTGAGGGATCGGTCGGTGAAGGTGCCAGCCAGGGCTCGCTCGGCTGCGCACAGCCCAGCCTCGGCGCCTGCCAGCACGGCCTTGGCAGCTCTTCGGGCGGGATTGGGGACCTGGCGGGGATCGGGGACCACCTCCATGCCATAGTCGCACAGCCAGTGGATGCCTTGGTGGTCCTCGAGGTATTTGAAGCTGTTCTCGATGCACCAGCGCCGTCGCAGTGCCCTCACCAGGGATGCTCCGGTGGAGGTCCGATCCGAGGTGAGGATCTGAAAGGCCATCTTGGTGCCCTCAAAGACACTCAGCTGGCGGCAAGGCCCGTAGTTGGCCAGCTCCACCACCTCATCGGCGATCTTGGAGGTGATCCGGGCTCCGCCGGCCATGGTCCATGACCGGGGCTGAGCGGTGGGGGTGACCAGGGGGGCTCTGCGGTAGGTGACCCAGTCCATACCGGCGTCATCGAGGGCGGCGAACACCTTGGGATATGCCCCACCCCGATCGAAGCCGACCATGACGGCTGCGCCATCAGTCACCTCGATGAGCTGATCCAATATGTCCGGAAGGGTGACCGACAGGCCGGTTGGCTCGCTCGATGAGAAACAGATCGCCCGCCAGTGGCCATCGGTGATGAAGGTGTCGTCTCTTCCGGGCTCGGCTCGGTGGCGTCGGATGTTGTATCCCTTGCCCACAGGTGCAGCCCCGGTGTAGGCGACGAAATGATCGTCGCAGAAGTACAGCTTGGGCGGGGACTCATCGGCACCCAGCATTGCCTTGGCGAAAGCGCGCTGCAGGGCCAAGGCGTCGCTGGCATCTGCGAGGGCACCCAGTCGTGGCCGCAGCGTGCGCAGCTCGGGGAAGGCGGCGAGGCCAACCAGTGCTCCTGCGTCGGGGCGGACCAGGTGCTTGGTCGCCTCAAGAGATGATGTGCCCAGGCAGAAGGCGAAGGTGGCACACAGCATCAAGGCGCTGGCGTCATAGATGGCACCGGGCACGCTCGGCAGCTCTGCCAAGATGTCCGTGGCGCCCACACGCTCAAAGAAGGAGTGCAACAGCATCGCTCCGGCGTATCGAGAGTGAACCTCGGTCTCGTTCAAGCGCGAGGCGCCGACTCGGGGCGTCGCGTCTTGGGCCTTGGTCGCTTCGAAGTCCTGGCCATCGGCCTGGGTGGCGTGGTCCTGGCGCTGCTCACCAGCACTGCAGCCTGCTTGAGGGCCCCGGGTCTCGTCGGGCAGCACCGGTTGGTATGGTCCTGGGCTTGTGGCGGGCTCAGTCTCGGCGGGCTCAGTCTCGGCGGGCTCAGTCTCGGCGAGGCCCAGGCCGGCCGGTTCTGGCGCCTTGCGCCTGGCCAAGCACCGACAGATCGTGGCTGGCGATACGCCGAGGGTGGCGGCAATCTCGATGCCCAGGGCACCGCCGTCGGACATCTCATAGGCCTGCTGGCGCGCCTTTTCGTCGAGCTTGGACGGACGACCCTGGGGAGGGCACAATGCTCCCGAGCCGCCCAGCAACACCCGGGTGCGGGTCCGCGACAGGTGCTCGGGGCTCACCTCGAACAGCGCTGCCACCTCCTTGTTCTTCACCGCCGGGGCGTCGCTCAGCGCGACCATCACCAGGTTGCGCATGCCCAGGTCATCGTCGTCGTAGCTGAACAGCACCACTGGGCCTCGCCCCACCATCACCCGGCCCTCGGCGCTACGGCGCCACATGTCCCACGGTCCCGGCATGCCCGCCAGCATGCCCTGTCCACCCTTGGCTACGCTCATTCCTCATGGTACCATAGATTGATCTCGTTATGCAACCCCAAACGCCGACTTCCCCGATTGATATTTTGAGCAGGTTACGAAATCGGCCGCTCCTCAGCTGCCCTGGGTCAGAGACTCAGGCAACCTCAGTTCCGGAGGTCTGGGTCCAGGCCAAGGGCGGAACCGATGAGATCGGGGTCGTTCAGGCACAGCAGGACCTCGCCTGGTGCGCCGAGAGGTTCCCACTCCTGAAGCCTCGGGGCGTTTCCGCCCAGTTCATGTCTGACGACGTGATCGCCCTGTTCGAGACTGTGGTCGATGGGGCCGACATCAAGGCCCTGTCCGAGAAGCACTACCGCCTGGTCCCCGGCGGTGACATCCCCGCCTCCCGTTCCGACGACGCCAGCAGGTTTCGCGAACCGAGACCTCGGGTTCCGCGAGCAGCCCCATGTGGGCGAGGGGGGACTTGAACCCCCACGAGGTTTCCCTCACAGGAACCTGAATCCTGCGCGTCTGCCAATTCCGCCACTCGCCCGAGTGGGTCCCCCAGGCTAGCCGGTCTCTTGCCATCCGGGCCGCTGGACGGGGCCGATTTGAGGGGCCGCCTGTTGCTACATGCTGGGCGCCACGCCCAACCCTCCGGTAGGCTGCGGACCACAATGGTTCTCGGCCAGTTTGAGCGAAGGCTTGAACGACTCGTAGAGGGGACGTTCGCGATCGCATTCGGCAAGGGGCTCCAGCCGCTGGAGGTGGGGCGGCGCCTGGCCCGGGAGATGGACCTGGGGCGGACCATGGGCATCCGGGGTCCCGTCGCGCCAAATGTTTTCGTCATCACCCTCGCTGAGGCCGACATGGCCCGCTTCGAGAGCTTCGCCGACGCGCTCGTCCAGGAGCTGGCGTCGGCAGGGCGCGAGCACGCCAAAGAGCAGGCCTATGGCCTGCTCGGCCCGATCGAGGTCAGCCTGGAGGTGGATCCGCACGCTCGGGCTGGAGTGTTCTCGGTGACCGGTGAAGTTCGCTCGGCACCTGGAGGCTTTCCAGTGGCTTCGATCGTGCTCGGCGACGGGCAACGCCTTGTGATCGGCGAGGACCCGGTGGTGATCGGACGAATGGAGAGCTGCTCGATCGTGGTCGAAGATGCGAGCGTGAGCCGGCACCACGCCGAAATCCGCCGCGAACAGGACGTCGTCCTCTTGGTGGACATGGACTCGACGAACGGCACCCGAGTGAATGGAGCCCGTGTCGGCCGCCACGAGCTCCTCGACGGAGACCAGATCACGGTGGGGGCCGCGACCCTCACCTTCGAGGCCCGATGACTCACGGGTTCGTCGTGGCCGCAACCTCCGCTGCGTCGCTGTCGGCGCTCAAGTACGTGCTACTTGCCGTCCTGTGGCTATTCTTCCTTCTAGTACTGCGAGCTGTGTTGACCGAAGTGCGTCGTCCCGCTCCGGGCGAGCCTGGGCCACGCCGATCTCCCACGGCTGCGCGGCTGGCAGGCAAATCGCCCGATCAGAGGTTGCCGCCTTTTCAGAGGCCTGATCCCCAATCGCCGCCTTGGGCTGGAGCGTCCCCCGCTGGGTCCGCCGCTGGGTCCGCCACTGGGTCCGCCACTGGGTCCGCCGCCCAGGCGGAGGGGGGCTCCAGAACCGAACGTGGCACCCCAATAAGCGCCATGTTCGTGGTAGACCCGCCAGCGCAGCGCGGTCGCTCATTTCAGGTTGTCGGCGAGGTGACCATCGGCAGGGCAGTCAGCTGCGACATATCGATGCCAGAGGACAGCTTCGTCTCGAGCCGGCACGCTCGCGTATGGCGCCAGGGTGACGCCAACTGGATCGAGGACCTGGGCTCGACCAACGGGACACTGCTCAACGGTCAGGTCCTGAAGGGCCCAAGCCCCCTCAGGCCAGGGGATCGGGTCCAGATAGGCCAGACCATCCTGGAAGCCGCTCGATGATCCAGCTCAGGTCGGGTTCCGCCACCGACGTCGGTCGGGTGCGCCACAACAACCAGGATATGGCCCTAGAGGCGAGCAATCTGTTCGGCGTAGCCGACGGCATGGGGGGCCACGTCGGCGGCGAAGTGGCGGCACGCACCGCCATAGAGGCCCTGCGCAGGTCGTTCGACCAGGTAAAGGGACGGCCGTCCATACGGAACCTGGTGAACGCGGTGGGGGCGGCGAACCTGGCTGTGTGGGATCGGGCTCGCTCGGATGCCGACCTGCGCGGCATGGGCACCACCCTCACCGCCATGGCGCTGGTAAGCGAGGAGGATCAAGCAGAGATCGCCCTGGTCAACGTCGGAGACTCGCGTGCGTACCGGCTGCGTAACGACATCTTTGCCCAGCTGACCTCGGACCACACCCTGGTCGAGGAGATGGTGCGAACCGGTGAGCTCAGCCCCACCGACGCGGCGAGCCATCCCAAGCGTCATGTGCTCACCCGGGCGCTGGGCATCGAGCCAGACGTGGAGGTAGACGCATGGCTGGTTCGCCCAGCCGTCGGGGACCGGCTCCTGCTCTGCAGCGATGGGCTGATAAACGAGGTCCCCGATCGGGCGATTGCCCAGGTCCTGCGCGATGTTCCCGACCCCGCCGAGGCGGCCCAGGCGCTGGTGAGCATGGCCCTGCGACACGGGGGCAGTGACAACGTCACCGTGGTGGTGGTCAACGTGGTCGACGAAGGAGGAGACGACGTCGATGCAGGCGGCTCCGGGGCAAGCCGCAAGTGGCCGTCAAGCGGGCGGCCAGCCTTGGGAAGTTCACAGCCAGACTGATGGCGCCAACCTGATGGAGCCAGACTGATGGACCGACAGATTCGGATCTTCGGTCTCGTGGCGGTGATCTTGTTCGGGTTGGTGTTCCTCCAGCTGAACAACCTCCAGGTACGCCAGGCAACTGCCCTGGCAACCGCGCCAGGCAACGCCCGGCCACGAATAGCCGCCGAGTCCATGCCGCGGGGCGAAATCAAGCTCGCCAGCGGAACCGTGCTCGCCCGTTCGGAGCTGGCCCCGCCCGGCGCCACCTACAAGTACAAGAGGGTCTATCCCCAGGCCAGCATCTACGCCGACGTGACGGGGTACTTCTCGGTGGACTACGGGAGCGACGGAGTGGAAGAGTCGTATAACAAGTACCTAACCGCCCCCAGTTCCTCAAGCTTGTCCAACCTGCTCAACTCCAAGCAGGACCAGCCCGATAACGTGGTCCTCACCCTGTCGTCGAGCCTTCAGAGCGTGGCCGAGACAGCTCTTGCTGGCCGTACCGGGGCGGTGGTCGCCCTCGACCCCTCCAGCGGAGCGGTCCTCGCCATGTACAGCAACCCCACCTTCAACCCCAACCCCCTCGCCTCCCAGGACGCCACCAAGGCGAAGGCGGCCAAGACCGCCGCCAACAACAACATGGCGCTGGTGCCCGTAGCTTACGGACAGCGCTATGCGCCGGGATCCACCTTCAAGGTCATAACCTCCTCGGCGGTCTACGACCACGACCCGGCCCTCGCGACCAAGAGCTACCCCGTAGTTACCAGGATCTCCCTACCGCAGACCACCAAGACGCTGTCGAACTACGCCCTCGAGTCGTGCGGGGGTATGCTTCCCGAGCTGCTGAAGGTCTCGTGCGACACCGGCTTCGCGCAGGTGGGCCTGGACCTGGGCGCAGACTCCCTGGCCGCCGAGGCCAACGCCTTCGGGTTCGACAAGACCCCTCCGCTGGACCTGCCCGGACCCCTTGCGCAATCGAACTTCCCACCTGCCTCGAGCTTCAACCAGAACCTTCCAGTCTTGGCCTACTCGGCTATCGGGCAGGAGAACGTGTCCGCCACCCCACTGGAGATGGCCATGGTTGCTGGCGCCATCGCCGATGGAGGGACCATAATGACCCCCCACGTCATGTCCAAGGTGACCAACGGCGCAGCAGTAGTGACCAGCTACTCGGCACATCCCTGGTTGCAGGCCACCTCGGCCACCACCGCCAACACGGTGCGCAAGTTGATGGTCGGGGTGGTGAACGGAGGGACCGCCTCCAACATCGCCCTGCCGGGCATCACCCTGGCAGCCAAGACCGGGACTGCCGAGGTAGGCAGCCTCAACGGACTCACCGACGACTGGATGATCGCCTTCGGTCCTGCCGGAACCGGTCAGACCCCCACCATCGCGGTGGCGGTAGTCGTCCCCAACCAGGCTTCGAGCGCCACTGGATCATCGGTGTCGGGCCCGATCGTCAAAGCCGTGCTTGCCTCCGCCCTGGACACCACCGGATCGGGCAACACCGGATCGGGCAACACCGGATGACCGGCCCTCGCTGTGCCCGGCCTAATGTGACCGCTGCCAGCGGAAGCTCGGCGATTCGGAGCGCGCTGGACGGCCAAACATGCTCACCTAGGATCGGAGCAGAATGACCACGAACGAACCGCCCGCGGTTTACAACGGGCGCTACGAGTTGGTCAGGCTCGTGGCTCGCGGCGGCATGGCGGAGGTGTACCTGGCACGGGACCTCCTGTTGGACCGACCGGTCGCGCTGAAGGTGCTCTTCCCTGAGTTCTCGGTGGACCGCACGTTCGTGGCCAGGTTCCGCCGGGAGGCACAGGCTGCGGCGAACCTGAGCCATCCCAACATCGTGCCGATCTACGACTGGGGCGAGTCGGAACGGACATATTTCATAGTCATGGAGTACATCGACGGGAGGCCACTCTCCGGATTGCTGCGCTCTGAAGGGCCAATTCCCGCCGAAACTGCCGCGGGGATAGGAGCCGAGGTGGCAGCCGCCCTGGCCTATGCCCACCGCCAAGGGGTAATCCACCGGGACGTCAAGCCGGGCAACGTGTTGATCTCGGATGACGGAGCGGTAAAGGTTGCCGACTTTGGCATAGCTCGCGCCAAAGCAGACGAGAACCTCACCCAAACCGGAGCGGTCATGGGCACGGCGACCTACTTCTCCCCTGAGCAGGCCCAGGGCGATTCGGTAGACGCCCGGAGTGACGTGTACTCCCTCGGGGTGGTGCTCTACGAGTCAGTGGCCGGGGCGCCCCCCTTCAGCGGCGACAACCCGCTCGCCATCGCATACAAACACGTCCGAGAAACGCCAGCCAGGCTCACCGGGCTCGACCCAGAGGTCCCAGCAGACTTCGAGTCGATTGTACTGCACTCCCTGGCCAAGGACCCCGCGTCGAGGTACCAGAGCGCCGACGAGTTGCGCGCCGACCTGCTGCGCTTCCAGAACGGCCGATCAGTGAGCGCGCCTGTTGTGGGCGCAGTTGGTGCGGTCGAGGCGGACGCCACCTCCGCCATGAGCACCGTGGGTGCCGATGGCCTGGCTGCGGGTCCAGCAACAGCAGTGGTTGGTCGGGCGGAGCCAACGCTGGCGAACCCGCGCCTGGGCGACCGCCCGGAATTCGAACCCCGCTACGACCCCCGCTACGACCCGGAACGGATGACCGAGAAGGCGGGGCGGACCGGCCTGTGGGCCCTGTTGCTGCTGGTCCTGCTCATTGCAGTCGGGGTGGTGATCTACTTGATCCTGAACAGCCTGGGCCTGCTCAACTCACACAAGACCACAACGACCACTACCGCGGTGGCCCGTGCCAACGTACCCGACTACACCGGCACTCCGTACGACACCGCCAAGACCGCCCTCAAGACCGACGGCTTCTCGAACGTGAGTGAGACCCAGGTGGAGTCCTCCACGGTGCCCGCCAACACCATCATCAAGCAGAACCACACCGGATCCACACCGGAGAACGCCAGCATCGTGTTCACCGTCTCCTCTGGAGAGGCGACCACCCAGGTCCCCGACCTGCACCTCGACTCCGCCGGCCAGGCAGGGGTGACGCTGACAATGCAGATGCTCAGCCTCGGTACTACTACCAACATGTCCTCGACCTCGGTGAGTCCAAATGACGTGATCAGCCAGAGCATTCCCGCTGGCACATCGGTGGCAGTGGGGACCAAGGTGAATATCGTGGTGTCGACCGGCCCGCCTCCGACTACGACCACCTCGTCCACCAGCACTACGACCACCTCGACCACCAGCACGACCACCCCGACCACGCTCGCGCCCACTTCGACCACACTGACGCCCCCCCCGACATCGCTCCCCCCTGCGACCATACCCCCGGGGTGACTACCAGCACCGGAGCCAGGGCAGTCTGAGGAGCGCCAGGCCAGCCTGAGGATGAGCTACCGCGGGTCCCTTATCCCGCAGGCACCCACCTGGCCAAGCCAGTTCGCCAGCATCCGCGGACCCGCCAGGGTGAGGATCGACTCGGGATGGAACTGCACACCCTCGATGGGCAGGGTCCGGTGCCTCACCCCCATCACCAGTCCCTCGGCGGTCTCGGCGGTCACTTCGAGCTCGGGGGGGATCGAATCACGCAGGACTACGAGGGAATGGTATCGAGTCGCCTCGAACGGGCTCTCCAGGCCTGCCAACACCCCCTGGCCGTGGTGGTGGATCGGTGAGGTCTTGCCATGCACCACCTCTGGCGCCCTCACGACCCTGGCCCCGAATATGCGCCCGATGCACTGGTGCCCCAGGCACACTCCGAGGGTGGGGACACTGCATCCGAGAGCGGCGATCATTGCCATGCTGATCCCGGCGTCCTCCGGCTGTCCCGGACCGGGCGAGACCATTAGCGCATCGGGCGCCAAGGCGGTTGCCTCGACCACGGTGATGGCGTCGTTCCTGCGCACGATCAGCTCGGCGCCAAGCTCGCCCAGGGCCTGGACCAGGTTCCAGGTGAACGAGTCGTAGTTGTCGATGAGCAGCACCCGCGGCCCGGCCATCACCTGACCATAGTCCCCGCCCCCGGCCGGACTGGTGGTGTTTGCGTGGCTGGGGGCTACTCAAACGCCACCAGTGGGCGGGCGGCGGGCATGTGACCGCCGGGCGGGCGAGCGGACCAGGGGCTAGCCTGGTCGCCCATGGCGAACCGGGGAACGTCGAGCACCAAGAAGCGAAATGGTCGGAGCAAGGGACCGACCCCCAAGGGACCGACCCCCAAGGGTCCCAGCCCCAGGACCGCCCAGGCCAGAAGGTCTGAGGCGAGCCCCGCCGAGGCGAGCCCCGCCGAGGCGAGCCCCGCCAAGGCGAGCCCCGCCAAGGCGAGCCCCGCCAAGGCCCGGTCATCCAAGGCCAGCCCAGCCAAGGCCAGCCCAGCCAAGGCCGGGTCAGCCGATGAGCTGCCCGACCCGAGGACCGTCAAGCCGGGACGCTTCACCCCCAAGGCCTCCGCGGCCGCGACGGGTCCCAAGGCCGGCAGGGCCGGCACGGAGCCCAGGGCCTCCGCGGACCCTAAGGCCGCGACGGGTCCCAAGGCCTCCAAGGCCCGCTCCAACCACCCGCCGGTGCCCAGCGACCGCTACACACCGCCCATCCCGCGCAGCCAGAAGTCCAGCCCGCCATGGGTGCCGGCGCTGCTCCTGAGCCTGCTGATCCTTGGCGCCCTGGTCATCATCTGCGACTACCTGGGCGTCCTGCCCTACAGCCCCACCTCCTGGTACCTCCTGGTGGGCCTGGTGCTCGTGGCGGGGGGCTTTGGGGTGGCGACCCAGTACCGGTAGGGCCTCGAGCACCGGGTCCAGCTAACCTGAGCTTGGTGGGCCGTTACGACCTCTCCCCAAGCGAGGTAGCGGCGCTCCTGGACAAGGAGCCTGCTTACAGGTCGGAGCAGGTTTGGGCTGGGCTCTATACGCGGGCCTGCGAACCCGGCGAGATGTACGAGCTGCCGCTGTCCCTGAGAGCCAGGCTAAAGAGTGAGCCCGCTCTGGCTCCCGGTCTCCGGCTCGCCAGCGAGTCGAGGGCCGACAAAGGTGAGACCGTCCGCTGGGTCTGGGTGTGCCATGACGGCACCCGGATCGAGTCGGTGTTGATGCTCTATCCCGAGCGCGCGACCGTTTGTGTGTCCAGCCAGGCGGGATGTGCGATGGGCTGCGGGTTCTGCGCCACCGGACAGGGGGGCTTCAACCGCCACCTCAGCACCGGCGAGATCGTCGAGCAGGTGGTCAAAGCCAGGTCGGCGGCACAAGCAGCGGGCAGGCGGCTTTCCAACGTCGTGTTCATGGGCATGGGTGAGCCGATGGCCAACTACGCCCGGGTGTGGGCCGCGGTGGAGCGGATCCACGCCGACCTGGGCATCGGCGCTCGACACGTGACAATCTCCACCGTCGGCCTGGTGCCCGGGATCCGCCGGCTCGCAGCGGAGCACCTCCCGGTCGGGTTGGCGGTGTCGCTGCACGCGGCGAACGACGCACTGCGGGACCGCCTGGTCCCGATCAACCGACGATGGCCGATCGCCGAGGTGGTGGCGGCTTGTCGAGATTACATCCAGGCCACCGGGCGGCGGCTGTCGTTCGAGTGGGCCCTGATCGACGGGGTCAACGACTCGCCGAGGGACGCCGCCGAACTGGGCAAGCTCGCCTTCGGACTGCGAGCCCACGTGAACCTCATCCCCCTCAACCCGACGCCGGGCTGGCCCACCAAGGGAACGCCCCCCGCCGGAGTCAGGGCGTTTGCGGACGCGCTGCAAACCCTGGGGGTGAACGCCACGATCCGCCAGACGAGGGGCCAGGCCATCGACGCCGCCTGCGGCCAGCTCGCCGGCGCGCCGGCCCCGACAGGCGCGCTGGTCCCGCGGGACGCGACGGGCGCGCTGGTCCCGCCGGCTGCTCTGGCCCGGCGGGGCGCGCTGGTCCCGCTGGCCGCGCCGGACTCACCGGTCTCGATTGTCAGGCCCACCCGGCTCCGGGGGATACCCGTCGCAGCCGAAGGACTGCAAGACTGAGAGCCATGGCATCCAAAGAGTTCCAGTGGTTCGACCGTAGCCAGCCCCAGACCCTCCAGTACGGGGTGATCCTGCTGTATGTCGACGCGGTCTTCCTCCTACTCTTCGGGCTGCAACTCCGCGGGCTGCTGCTATACCTAGGCATCGCCTTGGCGGTGGCGCAGGCGGTGGGGGGATTCGGCACCGCCAGCGAGCGCAAGTGGGGCTACTTCCTCGGGGTGGCGGCCGCCATCGGCGCGTTGGCCTTCGCCTTTTACATCACCTTTATCGCGGTAGACACCCTCTACGTGCTGAACCTGATCTTCGACGGCGCGCTGGTGGCCCTCCTCCTGCACCCTCAGAGCCGCGACTACCAGCGCATCTGGTTCAAGTAGCTGCTCAGCAACCATCGGTGAGCAGCGCCCGCGCGGCCATCTTGCCGGGTGTCCCCGCGATCCCCCCAGTGGGGGCGGTGCCCGCTCCCGAGACGTAGAGCCCCGCGACGGGCGTCCGGTGGTCCGCCAGGGCGGGGATCGGCCGGAAAAATCCCAGCTGGTACGCCGAGATGTCGATGTGCATGGGGTTGGCCCCGCGCCATCCCCCCTCCGACTCCATCAGATCCGGGGTGAAGGGCGCGAGCCCCACGACGCTGTCCCGGAACCCTGGAGCACGCGACTCCACCACGTCCAGGATCGCCTCGACAAAGGCCGGTCGCGCCCCCTCCCACCCGCCGTCCGAACGCAGCCGGGCGGGGGCGGCCGGGCACGCCAGGTACACCGTGTGACAGCCCGGGGGTGCGAGCCCCGGATCCAGGGCGCTCGGGGTGAAAGCGTAGACCGGCAGCGGGTCCGGCATGAGACCGGCCTCGGCGCCAACCCACGCCGCGCTCATCGAACCCAGCTCATCCACGTAGCTCTGCAGCCCGTTCCAGTCCCCCGGGCGCGCGCCCGGATAAGCGGGCAACGCGTCGGTGGCCACGTGTACCAGCGCTTGCACCACGTTGCTCCGGCCGACCGCCGCCAGGTCCGCCCCAACCCGGCCACCCACCGGCGGGTCCAGCAGCTCCAGCAGCGCCACCTGGGGGTCGATGGCGGTGACCACCGCGCCGGCGAGGAGCCGCTCCCCCTCGCCGAGTACCACGCCGACCACCCGCCCCCCACGGGTCTCGATCCGCGAGACCCGCGCGGAACAACGCAGCGATCCCCCGAGAGCCTCAAGCCGGCGGACCAGGGCGTCGGTCAAGCCCTGGGCCCCGCCCCTTGCGTGCCACTGGCCGAACAAGTGGTAGGCAGCCTGCCAGAAGGCAAACAGTGCGCCCCCGGCCCCGGTGGGCCCCACCCCCGCGTGGGCGGCAAACGCAGCCACCGGTCCCCGGGTCAGGTCGGAGGTCAGATGCCGACGCAACAGGGCGTCGTAGGGCCCCAACAGATCCCGCCCCACTGTCAGAGGGTGGTGCCGCAGCGCCACTGCCAGGTTGGCCAGGCGCCTGGGGGCCTCAGCCAGGCTCATCTCGCCCCTGATGGCCGGCATGGTCGCCTTGATCAGCGGGACCGCCCGGCGCATGAAGGCGCGGTAAGCGGCGGCTTCGACCGGGTCCGACTCGGCGATGGAGTCGACCGTGGCCTCGATCGAGCGCCAGAAGCGGACCCGGCGGCCGTCGGCGTGGATCGCCACCGAGAAGGGGTCCATCTCCAGGTAGTCGAGCCCCGCCCCCGCCAGGTCCAGCTCGGCCGGGATGGAAGTCATGTTGATGATGTTGTGGGCGGCAGAGTGCAGGTCGAAGCGGAACCCGGGGACCCGCTCCTCGGTCCGGGACCCTCCGCCTGGCCGGTCCAGGCCCTCGACCACGATCACCTCCCGCCCCGCCCGCGCCAGGTAGCAGGCGGCGACGAGGCCGTTGTGGCCCGCGCCGACCACCACCACCGGGCGGCGGAGGGGTAAGTGGGAGGCGGAAGCCCGGCGGAAGGGGCTCAAATTCTTTAGAAGTAATTTGGACCCACCCGCCGTAGCTAAGTGTCCACTCACCCGCCCCGCGCCGGTGCCGGGTACTGCGCGCCCGCTCAGGCGGAGGGGGCCGCGGTGGTGCGCAGGTAGGGCTTGATGGTCTTGAACCCAGGGTAGCGCTCCTCGCACTGCTCGGTGGAGAGGGCCGGGCTGATGACCACGTCCTCGCCCGGCTTCCAGTCCGACGGGGTGCTGAGGGGGGCCTTGGCGGTGATCTGCAGGCTGTCGATGGCCCGCAGGACCTCGTCCCAGTTTCGCCCGGTGGACATGGGGTAGGTGAGGATCAGCTTGACATTCTTGTCCGAGCCGATCACGAACACCGACCGCACCGTGGCAGTGGCCGACTGGTTGGGGTGGATCATGTCGAAGGCCTCTGCCACCTTGCGCTCGGGGTCGCCGATCATCGGGAAGTTGACCGCGGTGCCCCCGACGTCGGCGATGTCGGCCTCCCAGCGGGTATGCGACTCGACCGTATCCACCGAAAGGCCGATCATCTTGGTGTTGCGCTTGTCGAACTCGCCCTTGAGCCGGGCGACCGCCCCGAGCTCGGTGGTGCAGACCGGGGTGAAGTCGGCCGGGTGGCTGAACAGCAGCCCCCAGCTGTCGCCCAGCCATTCGTGAAAGTTGATCTCGCCGCGGGTGGTCTCCGCGGTGAAGTCCGGTGCAGGGTCACCCAGGCGCAAAGTCATACGAGTCTCCTCCATCTGTTGGTCGTCGTCCGGTGTTCAAGGATAGGTCGGCTGCGAGCAGGCTCATCCGAGCGACATGCTACACGATTCCTGACAAAGTTGATCAACTATTGCGGGAATCGGTGCCCACCGTTGGCGCGGGCGGGCGGGCGGCGAGGCGAGCGGAGTAGATCGAGTAACCGTCGATCTGCCGGGAAACCAGGGTGGCGAGGACCGTCGCCACCGCCATCGGGACCATGATGCCAAAGCCCGAATGGGTCAGCTCCAGCACCAGGGCCAGGGCGGACAACGGAGCCTGCATCCCCGCCCCGATCATCGCCGACGCCCCGAGCATGGCGTAGGCCCCGACCGGGGACCCCGGCCAGAGGTAGGACCATGCCAGGCCACAGAACCCTCCGAAGACCGCGCCGGTGCTCATCACGGGGGTGAACAGCCCGCCCGTCGCACCACTGCCCAGGCAGGCCGAGGTCACCAGTGGCTTGAGGATGGCCAGGGCGATCAGCAGGCCGAGCGTCCCCCCGCCCACGAAGGCGTCGTGCGCCATATCCTTGCCGTTCCCGAAGAGCTGGGGGTAGGCGATCCCCACCAGCCCGAGCGCCCCGAAGGCGACCAGCGGCGAGACGATGGCCCAGCGGCCCCTGGCCCGGTGGTGCGAGACGAAGCCGATCAGGCGGATGTAGGCGGCGGCGAAAAGCCCGATCAGCGGCCCTGCGATGAGTGCCCACACCAACAGGTTTGGCCGGAAGACATAAGCGGGGATGTCGACGTAGGTGGCGTGGATGGGCAGGTAGATCCAGGCGGTGGCCGTGGCGATCGCCGAGCAGGCCAGGGCGGGCATGATCACCGGCAGGCTGAGGCTGCCAAGCAGGACCTCGGCGGTGAACAGCGAGCCCGCCAGGGGGACGTTGTAGACCGCGGCGAACCCCGCTCCCCCGCCGCAGGCCACCAGGAGGCGGCGCTGGGGGACGCTGAGGCCTGACCAGCTGGCCAGCACGCTGCCCATCGCACCGCCCATCAGCTTGGGCGCGTTCTCCCGGCCGATCGAGGCGCCCATCCCGATCACCACCTCGGAGATGAGGCCGCTCCCCAGGCAGCGGCGGAGCGAGAGCTTGCCGTCGCCGGCCCAGATCGACTCGTCCACCTCGGAGCGCTCGCCCTCGGTTGCACGCCGTAGGAGGTACCAGGCCACCCCGGCGATGGCCCCGGAGACAAGGAGGCTGGCCACCCGGTGGAGGGAGGATGCCCGCTCCACCGCGGATTCGTAGCTGCCGGAGTGGTAGCCGAAGGCCAGGTGCTGGACGTTGAACAGCACGAACATCATGAAATCCGCGAACAACCCGGTGGCCACCCCGGTGAGCACCAGCATGAGCCAGAACTTGCCGGTTATGGCCGCGTCCCCGTCGCTTGTGACGTTGGGCTGCTCCATCGCCCCCCTGCCGGACGGCAGGCGCTTGCGGATCAGGGGCTGCGGGTCGCGCAGCCGCTCACTGGGCCGCCGATTCAGGGGCTGCGGGTCGCGCAGCCGCTCACTGGGCCGCCGGTTCAGGCGCTCGACGAACCCCGCACGCAACCGGTCGGCTAGCCCCGCACGCAGCCGGTCGGAGGTCGGGTCACCCGTCGCCGGAGCCCGGCGCTCGACGAACCCGGCACGCAGCCGCGCAAACCTCGACACCGTGGGCGCTCAGCCCGCGGCGCAACCGGCGCCGTGCTGGGCGTACACATGGGTGAGCACCACCAGCTCGATCCGCACCCCATGGCGCTCGGCGCTGTCGAGGTACGACGCCTGCGACAAGCACCCCAGGTAGAGCTGCTCCAGTATCACGACCGGCCCCTCACCCCGACCGGCCCCTCACCGCGACCGGCCCCTCACCGCGACCGGCAGGGCATGACCCAGACGAACTCACCGATGCCCACGCCGGGCGAGCTTACCCGCTGGGTACTTGACGGGCTGGCTCAGGCCCGGCCCTCAGTCCGAGGCCCCCGCCACCACCGGGCCGGGCTCGGCGCCGCCGGGGCCGCCGGGGCCGCTGGCGGGTTCGGCTCCGCGGGCACGGCGGGCGCCGAACCGACCAGCCGGCCGGGGCGTCGGAACCTCCTCGACAATCAGGCCGGTCCCAGTCTCGGTGATGGCGCGGAGCTCCTCGGTGGCGTAACCGCTGTAGACCGCCCACACGTACATGATCAGGCCGAATACAAGCGCCCAGATCGTGTCGTAGGGGAAGCGCAACAGCGGGGTCAGGTGACCCGTCGGGTTGGGGCCAAAGCTGGAGTATCGGGTGAGGCAGAACTCTCCGAACAACAGGCACAGCAGCCACCACGCGCTGTTGACCACCCGTTTTCCCTCGGGCTTGGCGAATACCCAAATGACCGCGGCAAAGCCGAACACCGCCACCGCGCACAGGATGATCCACAGCGGGAAAGGGGCATGGAGCGCGGCGTTGGTCGCCGAGCGGGTGGAGAGCACCCAGTGACCCCACCACTGCAACACGATCCAAGCCCCAGCGAACACTGCTCCCAGGGGGTACGCGACCATCCGGGGGAGCCAGCCCTTTTGCACCATGTAGAACCAGCTGAACAGAGGAAGGCCCAGGAACACCGCCGCCACCAGGGCCGCGTCGGTCACGAAGCCGGACCAGAACACGATCACCACCGCAGCCAGGAAGCTGAGCGGGCCGAATAAGTTGACCAGCCCGAGGCGGAACGGGCGAGCAAGGTCAGGCGCAGTCCGCCGTAGCACCTTGATCCCCACCCCGCCCATGATGTAGGTGAACACCGTGGCGCTGGTGATGAATCCGACCAGCCCGTACCAGCTCTTGGAGGGGATGGTGAACAGCACCGCGACAACGAGCGACGCCAGGAGTGCCACCCACGGCACCCGGGTCCTGCCGATTGCTTTGACCTGAGACGGGAAGTACCCCGAGGTCCCCATGCCGAAAATGGTCCGGCCACCGGTCCCCAGGTAGACGTAACCCGTGCCGGTGGGCGAGACCACCGCGTCTGCGAGGAGGAAGGCCGCGAAAGCTCCCAGGAACCCGACCCCGGAGGACTTGAGGATGGCGTAGAACGGGCTGCTGGCCGTGGTGGTAAGTTTGCCCAGTCCGGCCCAGTCACCAACCTTGAGGTGCAGCACCCCCCAGTTGATCCCACCGGTGAAGGAGAGCTGCAGCAGGGAGTAGATGACGATCCCCACCAGGACCGACAAGATGGTGGCCATGGGGATATCGCGCTGGGGCCTGCGGGCCTCCCCCCCGTAGTCCAGGGCCTGGCGGAACCCGAGGAAGGAGAACACGATCCCCGCCCCGGGGATGATCTCGAAGATCTTCTTGGTCCCGAGAGCGGCGAACCCGCCCCCGGCAGTGAGGTTGGATGCATGGAAGGACAGGGCAAAGAGGAAGATGAAGGTGAGTATGGGAATGCCAAGCTTCCAGATCATCACACCGCTGTTGAACCTCCCCATGAAGCGGGCCCCGACCACGTTGATGAAGAAGAACACCAGCAGCAGGAACAGGGTGAACAAGAAGCCCTCGGGGAAGTGCAGCAACGACTTCTCGTTCGCGTGCTGCGACAGCAGTTGCCAGTTCGCCGGAGTGTGAGGCGCCAGGTACTGGACGGTCGCAATCGCCTCGATGGCGGGCACCGACGAGCTGGCCAGCACGTACGCCCAACCCAGGATGAAGCCCGCAAAGCCCCCGTGCGTCAGGTGGGGGTAGCGCACCACCGCGCCCGAGCGCGGGAGCATCGCCGCCACCTCCGAGTAGCTGAGGGCGATGAACAGGACCAGGATCCCCCCTACCACCCAGGAGACGACTGAAGCGCCTCCTGCAGACGAGTCTGCAGACAGGACCGCGAACAGCCACCCCGAGCCGATGATCGCCCCCAGCGAGAGCATCAGCAGCTGGATGGGCCCGAGGGCCTGCTTCAGCTTCCGGTCGTTGGCCTCGAAATCCGCAACCTGAGCCATCGCGGAAAACCCCCGTTCCAGCCGGCAGGTCCAACCGAACCCCCCTGGTCACGAGTGGCCTACCAGCAACTCCCACGGTACGCCAGGGCGAGGTCGGATGCAAGCACTTCCACTTGAGCCGCCCCTACCATGGATACCAGTGGCACTGCGTAGGAACAATCTGCACGGAGCATGGCTGGTCGAACAGGTCCGGGAGTGGCTGGCCCGCCCGGTGGCGGTCCGGCGGAGGCCGCTCCGGTCGCCCCCGAGGAAGACGAACGGACGGTCTACCACATCTTGAACTTCGCCCTTCGAGCGGTGCGGCGACCTCGGTCCCCCGCCGCTCCCTGGCCGCCGCCGGTGCGGTTGGCGCGCTCGGCTGGGCGGCTCTGCTGCTGCTGGTCCACGCCGGCGCCTCGCTGGCCGCCAGCACTGCGCTGGTCGCGGTGCTGGTCGGGGTGGCTGGCAACCTGGTGGCGTTGCGCCAGCACACCCACCCGCTGCTCTTTGTCGTGCCGGGGATCATGCCGCTCCTCCCCGGCCTGACCATCTACCAGGGGATGTACGAGCTGGTCACCAGCGAGGGGCACAGCGGCCTGGTCACCCTCTTCGGCGCACTCGGCATCGGCCTCGCCATCGCAGCGTCACCCTCGGGAACATGCTGTTAAGGCTGCTGCGCCAGGCCCGCACCCGGCCGGCAACCACGACCCGGCCCAGGAGTAACCCGGAGGCCGCCGGGCTCTTTGGGCTCCGCCGCCGGGGTCACCCCGAGAAGCGGTAGGCGTGCCACTGGGGACGGGCGTCGGTAGTGGTCCAGATGCTGGACAGTGGGGTGATCACGTGTCCCTCCGAAGCGGTTTCGGACCCGATCACCCCCTCTGCGGCGGTATCGGGCAGGGTGCCCGGCAACAGCCCCGCGGTGGGCTGGGGGACGGTCGTGGGCTGGGGGACGGTCGTGGTCCAACTGACGCCGCCGGTGAAGGAGCTCTGGACCCCACCTTCGCTGTCAGCCAAAGCCAGGACCTGAGGCGATGCCATTGCCAGTGCTACCGGTTGCGACCCTGAGTCAAAACCGCGCAGGTGGAGCAGGGTATGCACTGGACCCCAGCTGGTCCCGGAATCACTGGACACCGCCACACCCTGGGTGTAGCCGGCCTGTTGGGGAGCCGTCTGGCCTGAAGCACACACCAGGGCCATGCTGGTCCCGGTGGCGGCCATGGCCGCTGCCCGTCCGTAGGGCTTGGCGGTACAGGGGTCGGGCAGCTCAGCCCAGGTCTCGCCGCCGTCGGTGCTCCGCCACAGGTCGCTATCGCCAAAGCCGCCCTCGAAGAAGTTGTAGCCCCGCAGGTAAAGGATTCCGGAGCTGGTGGTGACCAGCTGGACCCACGACCGGACCGGCGACGGCACGTCTTCCAGGAGTTGGAGCCCACCTGAGCTGACTGGACGAAGTCCTTGTTGCAGGATGAGGCCGTCTTGCACGGCGACACCACCCTCACCGCCTGGCTCCCGGAGATTTCGAGCCGCCAGCACCGAATCGCTCCGCTCCCGGCTCCAGCTCCTGCCGCCATCGGTGGTCACGAACAGGGCCGGCCCGAACGCGTACCGGTCGTTCGCGTTGACGAAGCGCACGCCTTCGACACAGGCCACCTGGGTGCAGTCTGGTGGCTTCTGGCCACTTTCCACCGGGATGGGAAGGTCCGCCACGGGCGCTGGTACGGTGGTCCAGCTGGACCCGCCGTCGGTGGTCTTGAGCATGTTGGTGCCGACGCAAGAGTGGTGGCCGTGGTCGGAGACGCCGAGCCGTGGTAGAGGACACCGAGCCGGTGGTGGAGGAGACCGAGCCGCCAGAGGTGGGGCTTGGCCGGGTGCTTCCAGTTCCCGCTTGGCCGCAAGCTGCCAGGCCCAGCGCCGCTACGGCCGACAGGAGAGCCATCGGGCTGAGTGCTCGCTTGGAGGTCATGCCACCTTGACCCTCCGCTCGGCCAAATGGTTCCCTCGCTCTGCCAAGTACGTCAACGCTCGAGGCTCGGACCCTCTCGCTGCCGGCTCCGCTCCTGGACCAGGACATCCTCCACCACCAGCCGGGCAGACGAGCCACGGGCAGCCGGACCTTGAGCGTCATCCGGTGCAGTCGAGGTTTACCGGCTCGTCGAGGAGTCCGGAGGGCCTGGCTTCCCCGTCCGAGGTGACCGCCACGCTGGCATCGACCGCCGCCAGGTCGAAGTCGGCCACTCGCACCGTCCCGGCCCCATGCAGGATGGCCCCGAAGGCCAGTGCGAGAGCGTCGGTGGGAACATCCAGGACACAGTGGTGCCGAGCCCACGCAATAGTCCCGCTGACCGCCCGGCCAGAGCTGGCCATGTTGTCGAGGATCGGCCCCTTCCCGTCGAGGTCGATGCGCAGCCACAGCCCGCACCAACGGCTGACCCCTTGGGCGGAGAGCGCCGCTCCCAATCGGACCCGGCAACCCCGGAACCTGCCAACCCCGGAACCTGCCGGCCTCGACCCACTGCATGATCGCCGCCCAGCTACTCGGCGACTCCTTGCTGGCAAGGTTGAACGCTGCGCAGGGTACTGCCCCTGGTCCGGCACTCCGTTCAGGGCGGCCGCCACGGCCGCGGCGCCGCGCTATCATGTGGTGCATGGTAGTGCAGAGGGACAGCTGGATGAGCCAGTTGCGGAGGGGCACCATCGAGTTCTGCGTCCTTGCGCTGCTGCGAGACGGGGAGCGCTATGCATACGAGCTGGTCCGGACCCTGGCCAGGGCCGACGGCCTGGTGACCAGCGAGGGCACGGTGTACCCGCTGCTGTCCCGGTTGCAGAGGGCTGGGCTGGTCACCAGCTCCCAGCGCCCCTCATCTCAAGGACCAGCTCGGCGCTACTACCGCCTGACCGAGGATGGAAGGGTCGCACTGGGCTCCTTCGTGGCTCAGTGGGAGCGCTTCCGGGACACGGTGGACCAACTCGTCTTCAAAGGAGGATCGCTGCCATGAGAACCGATGATGCCGACCAGCTGGTGAGCCGGTACCTGTGCGACCTCAGGAAGGCCCTCGGCCCGCTCCCGGGGTGGCGGCGCCAACAGCTGATCGACGAGATCGCCCAGCACATAGCCCAGGGCCGGTCTGAGCTTGGCGCCCAGGACCCTGCCTCGGTCGCTGCCCTGCTGGAGAACGTCGGCGACCCATCCGACATCGCGACCGAGGCACTGGGCGTGTCGGAGGAAATCCCGGCCCCCACCCTCAGGCAGGTCGGAGGATTGGGCCATCAGCCTCCTGCTTTTCGGCGGGTTCGCGTTTGGGGTGGGCTGGTTTGTCGGCGTCTTCTTGTTGTGGAACTCCCGGGTGTGGCGCTTGAGGGACAAGGTCATCGGTAGCCTGCTCGTGCCAGGGAGCCTGGCTGGCTCGTTTGTTCTTCTCGGCCTGTCGACCGTGGCGGTGAACGGCACCACGGGCGAGACCTGCGTTGGAGTCCCGCAAGTTGTACAGGTGGTTCCCCCTGCAGGGGCCGACTCGACGGTATCCACGATAGGGAACGCGGCACGCGAGACCTGCCACATCCTGGGCACACCTCGACCATCCCCCCGGCGCGGTTCATGGGCTCGCCCAGGTGCTCCTCGACGAACCGTCAAGACAGCACCGGAATGCCGGGTCAGACTGCCACCGCCGTCGAGCAATCAACGGCTGCATGAATGTGACTACGACGCCAAGTCTCGTCCGGCTTCGCCTCGCGCCCTGCGTGACGCGCAGCTCGGACCCGCCCTCGTCGAGCTCTGGAAGCACAACTACTCGGTCTACGGCCGGCGCAAGCTGCACAAAGCTGCGCATCGGGCCGGGATCGACGCCGGGCGCGACCAGGTTGCAAGGTTGATGGCCACCCAGGGGATTCAGGGTGCGACCAGGGCGATCAAGCGATTCACCACCCGGCCTGATGCCTCCCACGTACGTGCCCCTGACCTGGTGAAGCGCAACCTTGCCGCCGTACGGCCCGATGCGTTGTGGGTGGCGGACTTCACCTATTGCTCGACATGGTCGGGGATCGTCTACGTCGCGTTCATCATCGACGTGTTCTCCCGGCGCCTCGTTGGTTGGAAGGCGGCTCGCTCCATGACCGTCCCACTCGTGCTGGACGCGCTCAACATGGCCGCGTGGACCAGACGAAACACCAGCCTGGATGCCCTAACCTGCCACACTGACGCCGGGAGCCAGTACACCTCGATCGCCTACACCGAAGCCCTGGGAGACATCGGAGGCGCTCCTTCCATTGGAACTGTGGGCGATAGCCTATTTACCGGCTAATCCGGGTCGGAGGTGGTTGAGCTTGAGCCTGTTGAGGATCGGTTTCTTGTGAGGATCCTTGCTTTGAGTGGCTAGATGGGTTACAGATGTAGCCCATGACTGATGAGGGGATGAGACTGGAGCGGGATGACGGTGACTGGGTGTTGGCCGGCTGCGGTGCGGAGAAGTTCGCTCTGGTCAATGAGTACCTGGGCTATCTGGCCGATCGGAACTATTCGACACAAACGGTGAGGGCCTACGGGTTCGCCCTGCTGGCGTTCTGCCGCTGGCTGTCCGGGGAGGGGCTGGCGTTGGAGGTGGTGGACACCGACGTTCTGTTGCGGTTCCTTGCTGCGTGCCGCGCGGCGACAGTGGCGGGCCGTCCTGGGCCGAACGTGGTGGGCATGGACGGCCGTCGGGTGAACGGCTATGCGCCGGCCACGGTCAATCACCGCCTGGCGGCCATCTCTGGGCTGTTCGCCTTCCGCCAGATGCGCGACCCCGAGGCGAGTAATCCGGTGCCGAAGGGCCGGGAGGCCAGGTGGCGATCGTCTGGCGAACGCAATGGCCTGTTGGCCCATGTGGCTCGCCAGCCCGCTCATCGATCTGCGCTGCGGCTGCGAGAACCCAAGCGTCTGCCCCCGGCTCTGGACGCTAACGAGGTGGTGAGCCTGCTCTCCAGCTTGAGGACGTGGCGAGACCGGGCGATAGCCGGGTTGATGGTGTTCTGCGGTCTGCGAGCTGGAGAAGTCCTGGCCCTGGAGGTCAAAGACGTCGACATCGGTGGCCACTGGCTGCGGGTATGGGGCAAGGGAGCCAAGGAGAGGAGGGTCCCGCTCGATTCGGATGTGGCCGGGGCCATACAGACCTACCTGCTGGCAGAGCGTCCCCAAACCGAGGCCGCTTCGCTGTTCGTGGTGGCCAAGGGTCCGAACCGAGGCCAGCCGCTGAGCCCGGCAGGCCTACGGACCGTTTTCCGCTATCACCGCCAGGCCAGCGGTGTCAGCGGGGGTCACCCTCACGCTCTGCGCCACAGCTTTGGCACCGCACTGGCCGAAGCTGGAGTGGATCTGGCGGTGATACAGGCGCTTTTGGGTCACACCCACGTCGACACGACGGCTCGCTACATCCATCTGGCCCCAGTCCATGTGAAAAAGGAGTTCGATGCGGCCCGAGCCCGCCAGCGTTCCCGCCCCTAGATGCCCCGCCGGTGATCTGGCGGCCGCATATGACTCCCATCTGGGCCTCAGCGGCCGGGGCAACAGCGCCTATCGCAGCGCTGCCCGGTCGTTCCTGGCCCGATGGCCAGATCCGCAGGCCTGGGCGTCCCAGCCCCTGGAGTGCCGGTTGGCAGCGGGCCCTCAGCTGAGGTCGTTCCTGAGCTTCTTGATGATCTATGGGTTCTTGCAGCCCGGCTGGGATTACCTGGTGGCCCGCAAGCTGTCGAGCTTTTGGCGAGACGTTCCCGCCAGCCCCATTGAGGTGGGCATCGACCGTTTCGTCAACCAGGCCGAGACCCTGGGCTATACCCACAAGCAGGGCGTGGCGGTGGCCTCACAGGTGATCGGCCGGGCTCTGATCCAGACCGGCCGGCAGCTGGAGGCCCTGAGCGTGGCCGACCTGGACGCGCTGGCGACCGCCTGCGCTGAGCGCCAGGAACGCACAGGCAAGGGTTGGCGCCACTATCGGGGGGCGATCCACACCGCCCGCCAGGTGCTGTTCCATCTGGGCATCACCGACTCTCCACCGCCCGCCTGGCTGGTCCCGAAGAGCTTCGAGGACCGGATGGCCGACGCATCGGCCCAGCTGCGGCCATCGTTCGTCGCCTACCTCGAACGCAAGGTCGGGACCTGCCGCCCGAAGACGGTAACCGGCCTTGCGACGCGCCTGGCCCATTTTGGGCGGTTCCTGGCCCGCATAGCCCCGGAGCTGGACAGCCTGGCCGGACTGGAGCGCCAGTCCCACATCGAGCCCTACCTCAACTCGGTTGCTAGCGCTGTTTCGACCAAGACCGGGACCGCTATCACCGTCGCCAACCAGGCCAGGAGGATCCTGGTGGTGGCCAACTTCTTGAACGAGATCACCGAGTGGAGATGGCCCGAGGTGCCATCCCGGCGGCTGATATTCAGCTCCGATATGCCCCGGCTGCCCAAGCCGCTTCCCCGTTATCTGCCCCTGGACGCGGACCGTCGCTTGTCCGGCGCCCTAGAGCGCTCCGAGTATCGCCTGGCCGCTGACGCGTTGTTGCTGGCCAGGGCCTGTGGGCTGCACATCGGCGAGCTGTTGGACCTCGAGCTGGACTGCGTGCACGAGATCCCCGAAAACGGGTCCTGGCTAAAGGTGCCGCTTGGCAAGCTCGACACTGAGCGGATGGTTCCCCTCGACGATGAGACCGTCGCACTCATCGACCGCGTCGTGGCCGTTCGCGCGCCAGGCCAGCCTCTGGCGCATCCGCGTACTGGCCGGTGCTGCCAGTTCCTCTTCACCCATCACGGCCGGCGCCTGTCGCAGAGTGCGCTCAGAGCAGAGCTGACCCGCGCCGCCGAGGCGGCCGGGATCGGCCATGTCACCCCTCACCAGCTCAGACACACTTATGCCACCGCCAGTATCAACGCTGGGGTGTCACTCCAGGGCCTCATGGCCCTGCTCGGCCACGTCTCGGCCGAGATGAGCCTGCGCTACGGAAAGCTGTTCGATACCACGGTGCGAGCCGAGTACGAGCGGGCGCTCGATTTGGCCAAGGGACGCCTGGGGTCCCTGCCAACGGGCCCGATCGGCCCGAACCGCATCGCCCTGCGTTCCAAGCCGGTCGGAGATTGGCGCGACCAGCCCGCCTACAAGTCCCGCCTGGCCGGTGGCTACTGCCTGCGCGCCCCAGCCCAGGGTGCGTGTCGTTACGCCAATATCTGCGAGCACTGCCCGAGCTTTCGCTCCGACGCCTCCAGCGTGGCCGTGCTCGGCGCGCAGCGCGTCGATGCCGAGGCCCTGGCTGCGGATGCCGAGGCAGGAGGATGGATCGACGAAGCCGAACGTCACCGCCGCCTCGTCGCCCGCCTCGACATGTTCATCTCCGAGAACACCGCCTGATGGTGAGCCAAACCACCCTGGACGCGGTCGAACGAGCCTGCAATGAGCTGCTGAGCGCCGGCGAGGCCGTCACCTTCACCAACGTGGCCGACCGAGCCGGGATCAGCCGGCCGACTCTGTACAAGAACCCGAACCTGCGGGCCGTGGTCGAAGAACACCGTGCCCGCAACGTCGAGGCCCGCACCCTGTCTGGCATCAGCGGCGAAGTCGCCCACCTCAGGACTGCTCTAGAAGCCATCTCCGAACGTGTGAGGCACCAGGAGGAGCGCTTGCGACACCTCGAAGCCCGACGCGCTGTTGGCCAACCCGCCCGGAAAGCCAACTGAGCTACGGGGAAGAACATCGTGGACCCTCACCGACACGTCGACCTCGACGCCCTGACAGAAGCCATCACCGTGGACTGCTACGGCGAGGACGAACAGCTCGCCGCTTTCGCGACCGCCTTCGACAACGACGCCGCCCTGCCATGCCCCGGCAGCGTCGTGGGCGAGCAGCTCACTGTCGTCTCGGTCCGAATCCAAAAAGGCAGGCGTGAACTCATGGCCACCTGCGAGCGTCTTGGTCGCCACTATGACATAGCGCTGCTCGACATCGACATCCACGCCAACCAGACCACAGCTGACCTCATCGCTGCCTACCGACGCTGGAACAACACCTGAGCTATCGGGCAGTCACCCGGCCCACATCAGCGAAGCCACCGATTAGCCGGTTAAAGCTACGACAATGCGATGGCCGAATCGGTCATGGGAATCTTCAAGACCGAGCTGCACCGCAACCCCGCTGCCCTTGCCGCCAACGGTGGTCCATGGCGCGGCCTGGATGACCTGGAGATCGCCACGGCCGCCTGGGTGGCCTGGTTCAATACCGAACGCCTCCACGGCGAGCTCAACGATCAGACACCGGCCGAGGTCGAGGCTGGCTACTACCACCGTCATCCTCAAACCAACGCGGCATGAAAGCGCTAAATGCGCGTGTGAGCAGGGCATCGAGGGCGGGCGGTCCATGTGTGCAGCCTTCACCAGGCACTCTGCATCAGCGCCACCGACTAGACCATCTCGCCCTCCCCCCCCGGTCCCCAGCCACCCCCCCAGGGGGGTGGCTGGGCTCGATACCCGGCCAGCACAGCGCCGCGTGAGGATAGAGGCCCTCATGACTGACCGGGAGTTCACCCACCCGTTGTGTCACGATAGCGTCACGAGACCGACGCCGACCGATCCGCAGCCAGCCACCCATCTCGAACCCTCGTCGCGTCACGAACCCGTCACGATGGCGTGCCCGGTGTGTGGGATCGCGTTTCGTCCAGTTGGCCGCCAGCTCTACTGCTCGGGTGCCTGCAGAGCGGCCGCTTACCGGGCCCGGCGCGACAGCGTTCACCCCGTCATCAAGGTGCCCAAGGCGCAACCACGCCGGCCGATCACCGTGTACGAATGCGACGCCTGCGGGCTTAGGACGCTGGGCGATCAACGCTGTGACGCATGCGGAACCTTTATGCGCCGGATCGGGCTGGGGGGTTCATGTCCAAGCTGTGACGAGCCGGTTGCGCTTGTGGACCTGGTCGGCGA
>JBOGGT010000005.1:0-18368 GCA_050744225.1 Acidimicrobiales bacterium
GCGCTACCCGCCTGGGGGACGGGTAGCGCTCCTCAGTTCGGCTGATCCCCAGCCAACGTTCTCCTATTCCTCGCCGTGTGCGGAATGCCCGCGCTAGCAGTACCGCTGCGCCGACCGGGGCGCGCCACGCCCGGTCTGCTCCCCAAGTAACATCTGCGGGGCAACCCGTCGACCACACGAAGGACGCTGCAGTGGCCAGATCCAGCCGAGCACTACCAGCAGACCAGATGCCGGGAGGTCCGGGTGGCCCCGGAAGCCAGCCCAAACCGCCGCTGGAGCCAACCGGCAACGGTTCGGGGCACGCCTCCGAGGCCGACCAAGCGCCTCCCAACGGCGCCGAGCCCGACGCAGAGGTAGCTGTGCCCGCGGAGACGCCGCCGGTCTCCGCGCCGCCCGCCGCCGGCTCGACTGCCCGGCCCAAGCCGGCCCCGAAGCCAGGGTCCTTTCAACCGGGTAACAAGCCTGGGGCAAAGCGTGGATCCCAGCCCGGCCAGTCCAAGCCCGGCGCCTCCAAGCCCGGCGCCTCCAAGCCCGGTGCAAAGCCTGCGGTGAGGCAGGTGGCGGGGAAGCGGCCTCCGGTAAAGGCTGGAGCCAAGAAGGTGCCGGCGGGCAAGGGCCGGAAGATGAGCGGTGGCATGGTCGCGTTGGCTTCGGGGACGGTGATAGTCGTGGTGGTGGGCATCATCGTGGCCATCAAGCTGACTAGTTCCCCCGCGGCCAGGCAGTCCGGAGTGGGGGTCACCACCGCGTCCGCAAACGTGGTTAATGCCGCTACCAACGTTCCGGCCTCTGTCCTGGAGCAGGCCGGGCTTAATCCCTCCAGTCCCTATGCCCACATCCAGAAGGTGGCGGGCTCGCCCCCGCTGTTGACCAGCAACGGTAAGCCGGAGCTCTTCTTCCTGGGAGCGAACTTCTGCCCGTACTGCGCCACCCAGCGCTGGCCAATGGTGGTGGCTCTCTCCCGCTTCGGGACCTTCTCCAACCTGGGACAGACCTCGTCGTCTTCGACCGATTCCTTCCCGAGCACCCAGACCTTCAGCTTTTACGGATCCACGTACTCCAGCAAGTACCTGAGCTTCGCCCCCGTGGAGGCAGAGACCAACCTGCCCGACGGCAAAGGTTTTTACACCACTCTGCAAATTCCCAGCAAGGCCCAGCTCAACCTGGTTGCCAAGTACGACGCGCCTCCCTACGTTGCGTCTGCCCAGAGCGCGGGTGGGATCCCATTCCAGGACTTTGGGAACCGCTTCGTGCTGAACGGCTACCAGTACGACCCGCAGGTGCTCCAGGGCAAGTCTGCCGCCACCATCGCGGGCAGCCTGGCCTTCCCATCCAGCCCGATCGCCCAAGGTGCCAACTCCTCGGCCAACTGGGAGACCGCGGCCATCTGTGAGATGACCAACAACCAGCCCGCCAGCGTGTGCAGCCTCCCGGTGATCAAGACCGCCGAGACGGACCTGGCCAAGCTCAAGGCTCCGTGAGCAGCCCCGAGTCTTGAGCGGCCCCGACCCGGTGGCGGAGATCCCGGCGGAGATCGCGGAGCGTCGCTTTCCGGCTCTTGGGACCTGGCTCCCCTTTGCCGCCATGGGGGTGGCCCTGCTCGGGGTCGCCGACGGGGTCTACCTCACCATCGCCCACTTCACCACCGCGGCGTTCCTGGCGTGCAGCAGTACCGGGGTGATCGACTGCGCCAAGGTGACCACGAGTCCGGAGTCGGAGTTCCTGGGGATGCCGGTGGCGGTGCTCGGCCTGGCCTATTTCTTGGTCATGGTGGGGATCAACCTGCCTCGCAGCTGGCGGGCCGATGGTCGCAGCGGAGCGTGGCTGGCGAGGCTGCGCATAGCCGGGGTGGTAGTGGGTATCGGCTTCGCGATCTGGCTGGTCTACGCCGAGGTGTTGATCATCGGCAACATCTGCATCTTCTGCACCATCGCCCACCTCCTGGCTTTCTTGCTGTTTTTGGTGGTGGCAGTGGGCACCTCCCAGAGGGGGCTCGGGCCAAGCTCCCTGGACTGAACGGGGCCTCAGCCGGACTGGCGGGCCAGGAGCGCCCTGCGCTCGCACTCGTTCAAGCCACCCCAGATCCCGTGGGCCTCGCGGATCGCGATGGCGTAGTCGAGGCACTCCCGGCGCACTGCGCAGCCGGCGCAGATCGCCTTGGCCTCGGCTTCGCGCGCCATCCTCTCTCCCCTGCGCTCCACAGACGCAGGCGGGTAGAACGCGGCGGCGTGCGGCCCCTTGCACGCGGCCCGGTCCTGCCAGCACTGCTCTGCTCGTCGTGCACTCACCTCGCGAGGCCACGCGGGCGAGCCTGGTCGGTCTCCGGTTCGCTCATGCCTACCAACCCCTTTGCGTCCCTTCCGGTCACCTTACCTCCGACTTGGCGCTCCCACAAGAGGCGATTCCTGAGGTACCGCTGGCACCTCAGGTAGGCTTGCCCACGACATGGATGTCGCCGAGTGGTGTCGAGCATGCCGGGTCCTCGTCGTCGCTGGGAAGGGCGGAGTGGGCAAGACGACGGTGAGCGCAGCCGTGGCGGTGATGGCCGCGAAGGCTGGGCTGGACGTGCTTGTGGTCCAGCTGGAGGGTCGCGGTGGCGTTGCCGGACTCCTGGGGCACCCCGAGGAGCTGAGCTACCACGAGAAGGCGCTCTGGTCGGCTGTGGAGGGCCCTGGTCGCTCGGGCAGGGTGCGGGGACGTGCGATCACCCCCGACGACGCACTCACCGACTACCTGCAGAGCCACGGGCTCGGCAAGGTCTTGTACAAGCTGATGTCGTCGGGGGCACTGGAGGTGGTCGCCACCGCCGCTCCGGGCATCCGGGACGTCCTGGTGCTGGGCAAGGTCCGCCAGCTTGAGGTCGCCGCGGCGGCCGACCTGATCATCCTCGACGCCCCGGCGGCGGGCCACGCCCTGACCTTCCTGAGCAGCGCCGCCGGCCTGGCCGATGTGGCTCGGGCGGGCCCGATCCGGGCTCAGGCTACGGAGGTGGCCGAGATGCTGAGGGACGCCGCCCGCTGCCGGGTCCTGTTGGTGACCCTGCCCGAGGAGACACCGGTCAACGAGGTGGTCGAGACCGCGGCGGTCCTCAGGGAAAAGGTGGGTATAGCGCTCGGTCCGCTGGTGGTGAACTGCGTATACCCCCGACTGGAGGGCCTCGATATGCCTGTGGCGGAGGCGGCCGCCCTCGCCGGGGCACGGCTGGTGCCAGGACACGAGGAGTGCTTGGAACAGGCGGCATTATTCAGAAGGGGACGTCAGCAGCTTCAGGCCGAACAGCTGGGGCGCCTTTCCGAAGCACTTGGCCTGCGACAGCTTCACCTGCCAATCGTGTTCGGTGCGCAGGCCAGCGTGGAGCGGGTCAGCCAGCTGGCTGAGCACATGGCCGGCGGGTTGAGGGGGTTGGGATGAGCAGCCTCGGCGAGCTGGTCGCCGAGCGGTCGGTCCTCGTGTGCTGCGGATCGGGGGGGGTGGGCAAGACCACGGTGGCCGCATCCATCGCTCTGAGGGCCGCCAGCGAGGGGCGGCGGACCTGCGTGGTGACCATCGACCCGGCCAAGCGGCTGGCGGACGCGCTCGGGCTGGCCTCTTTGACCAACACGCCCAGCCTGGTGGGGGGAGACTGGTCGGGGGAGCTGTGGGCGATGATGCTGGACACCAAGGCCACATTTGACGAGCTGATCGTGCGCTACTCCGGCAGTCCGAGCAGGGCTGAGGCGATCCTGGCCAACCGGATCTACCGTGACCTGTCCACCGCGCTGTCGGGTACCCAGGAGTACATGGCCTCGGAAAAGCTGTACCAGCTTCACGCCGACGAGCGTTTCGACCTGGTGGTGGTGGACACCCCGCCCACTCGAAACGCGCTGGATTTCATCGAGGCACCGCGCCGACTGGTGCGGTTCTTGGACAACCGGGTGTTCCGGATGGTGATGGCGCCCACCAAGGCCTACCTGCGGGTGGCCAGTGTCGCCACCCGTTCGGTGCTGCGAACCATGTCCAAGGTGGTCGGCTCGGAGGTGGTTGACGACGTGGTTGACTTCTTTGGGGTCTTCGAGGGGATGGAGGACGGCTTCCGCTCCAGGGCCGCAGGTGTCACCGGCCTTCTGTGTTCGCCGGAGACCGCCTTCGCGCTGGTGGCCTCGCCCCGCTCGGACGCGGTGTCTGAGGCGCTTTACCTGGCAGACCAGCTCGACAAGCAGCGGATTCCCGTCGCGCAGGTGGTGGTGAACCGGATGCACCCCCGTTTCGACGAGCCTCCGGCCCGCCCCGGGACCCCGAGCGGGCCGAGCCGGCCGAGCGAGCCGAGCTTGCCGACTGGGCAGAGCGGGCAGAGCCGGCAGAGCCGGCCGACTGGGCCGAGCGAGCTGTTGGCGGTTCTGGAGGCGAACCTGGCGGAGCTAAGGGCACTGGCGGAGAGCGAGGAGGCCAGCGTGGCTGCTCTTGCCGCGCGGTTGCCCCGATCTCCCCTGGTCAGGGTGCCGGTGCTGGCGGGGGACGTGCACAGTCTCAGCGGGCTGGCCGAGGTAGCCGACCTCCTCTTTGGCGGCGATGGGCGCTGACGAAGCCCTCGAGGCCTCCAGCTGTCGCGCTTATCCACCGAAAATGTGGACAACTGCAACGGGTAGCGCCCTTTGAGCTCAGCTGGGGGGAGCCTCCTCGGTCAGAGCGGCGACGGCCTCTTCCACCGTCTGGGCGACGGTCACGATGCGGTCGAACCCGGTGGTCCGCAGCAGCCGGGTAAGCGTTGTTCGAGTCGAGCAGACCGCGACCATCCCGCCGAGCTCGCGCACCCGACGGATCCCCCCGATCAGCGCACCCAGACCGGCCGAGTCGACGAACGGCACTCCCGATAGGTCGATAAGCAGCCGAGGGGTCGATGCCAGCTCGGACAAAGCTTGGCGGAACTGCCCGACGGTAAAGGCATCCAACTCACCCACTGGTCGGCAGACGGTGTAGCCATCGGCCCGTTCGACCTGGATCTCTAGCACTCGCATCCTCCTAACGGGTGGCTCTGCAGCCGGTCGGGTCGTTCAGCAGGCCGCTCGAATCGTACCCGCGCTCCGAGCAGGTTACTCTGCACTCCTATGACCGGGGAAGCGGCAACGGGTGGGGCTGTCCCCGCGACCACGAGTGACAAGGCTGTAGCACGGGGGGCGGTCCTGTTGGTCAGTGACGCCGTTTCGGTGCGCAACGAGGTCGCCTCGGTGCTCGGCGGGATGGGGCTGTCCGTCGTGGAAGCCGCTCTGGGGAAGGCGGTGACCCCCATGGTTCGGGAGGCTCACTTCGACCTCGTGGTGCTGGACCTTCAGATCGGCAACATGGGCGGGGTGGCCGCCTGCATGGACCTTCGCCTGGAGGAGTCAGGCGGGCGCCTGGATCACGTTCCGGTCCTCATGCTGTTGGACCGCCGGCCCGATGTTTTCCTTGCCCGGCGCTGCGGTGCCGAAGGGTGGGTGATCAAGCCACTCGACCCGATCCGGCTGAGACGTGCCGTCAAGGCCCTGCTTGCGGGCTCCACCTATCACGACCCCTCGTATCAGCCGGTTCCGACGGCGGTGGTCGGGGGCTAGGATCGCGCATGGCCTACCAAGGCCACCGGGAAGTAGCGCAGCTTGGCAGCGCGCAGCGTTCGGGACGCTGAGGCCGCGGGTTCAAATCCCGCCTTCCCGACTCCTATAAGTGCTGGTGGCGGTTATGGAAGAATACCTACATAGGTTGGGCTGTAACGACCTTTACCATCGTATTCGAGGTGGCCGTGCCCTTTGTCATCTTTGCTCGGAGAGCCTGGCTGAGAAAGCTCGTGATTATCGGGTTAGAGGGCATGCATGTCGGTATCATGGTTTGCATGGGCCTGGTTGCATTCGGATTAATCTTTGTCGGTGCAGACTTTGTGCTGCTCACGGACGAGGACTATCAGTCGCTTCGCCACCTCGCTCTCCGGGTCAGGCAGGCACGGCGGCCGGGGCGGTCGGCCTCGGAGTCCATCGAGGGCGAAGCGGTGGGGGAACTGGTTGGTGGGCGGGTGTGA
Organism: Acidimicrobiales bacterium; assembly: GCA_050744225.1. Classification (GTDB taxonomy): domain Bacteria; phylum Actinomycetota; class Acidimicrobiia; order Acidimicrobiales; family JAJPHD01; genus JAVKSL01. Next base: position 6,029 of record JBOGGT010000005.1, read on the forward strand.
ATCGGGGCAGCAAGCCATGCGAAGTGCCGTCTGGCCCTGTGGCGTGGGAGTACCTGCTCCGGTCCTTCTCGGCTTGTGTAGTGTGGCCGATCATCGCCATCGGTGGCTTTAGCTCGGCGCTCTCGGCGACCTCCTGGAGCGAGTGGTTCCTCACTGTGTGCACGTGCCTGGCCATTGTGGTTGCCTTTGTCGCCTTCGGCATTCCCCAACGATGGCTAATCCCGTGGTGGCTGGAGGTGATGTTCGGAGGAGGGATTCTTGGCATGGCGTCCTCTGCGCTTTGGCGGCAGCGCGTCCTGGGGGGATCACTGAGCCTGGTCGACGCGGTGCCAGTCCTCGCGGCCGTCGGTGTGGCAGCGGCCGCGTGGGCTGATCGTCGCCTCGCCGTCCGGGAGGAACTGACGCTCGCGCGCTGGCCGCTGCGTGAAGGGAGTTGGATCGTCGCACAGGGCGAAGGGGCCTTCTTGAACCACCACTGGCGGGTCAGGGCACAGCGGGCAGCTCTCGACCTGGTGGGGTGCGGGCGCACAGGGCGCTCGTCAAAGCGCATCGTGCCGAAAGAGTTGGAGGACTTTGTGGCCTACGGCGCAACCGTGATCGCTCCGTGCGACGGCACCGTGGTTTCTGCCGAGCGCGGCCTGCCGGACAACAGGTTCCCTGGTGTCCCGCCGATGGGCAACCACGTTACGCTCGCGTCCGGCTCCCAGCGGGTGGTAATGGCGCACCTGCGACAGGACAGCGTAAAGGTTCAGCTTGGAGACTTGGTGAGGGCAGGGGACGCGGTGGGCCGGGTCGGGAACTCTGGAAACTCAAGCGAGCCTCACCTGCACATTCATGCGACCCGCTCGGCTTACCCATTGAGATTGCGCTTTGCCGACGTTCCTGGAGGCTTTCGCCGGGGTCGCTGGATCTCCGGTCGCCGGCTCTCGCGCAGAGAGAGGTTGAGGCCTGTAGGACGCTGACCACATGGCCTAGGCACGCGACGAGCACGGCGGTTGTCAGAGGGTCAGTGGAGGGGAACATGGCGACCCGGGGCTTCTCGAGTGCAGCTTTCAGTACAGGTCGGTGTCCGCTATAAGTATCCCGTCAGCCCGAAGCACCGTGGTGCCAGCGCGGTGGCGCGTGCGGTCGGGGCAGCGCCCCCGTGCGCGCACCGAGGAAGGCCTGGCGACCCTCGTCCGGCAGCGTTAGGGCCAATGGAGAGGGCCGATGTGGCAGACTTCGAACGGAAGGCCCCGCGACGTCGCAAATGCGCCCGAGGCTGGCGGACCCGTAGCCACTGGGCCGGTAACGCTGAAGCTGCTGTGCGGCGACACCGAGGGTCAGTAAGCTGGAATGGAGTCCAACCTCGAGCAATGTGAACCCCGACCAGCAGCGAAGCCAGCTCCCCGAGGCTGTCGAAGGAGGACCCCCTCATCCCGCGTACTACCGTCGATGGTGCAGTGGTAGGTACGGCAGGTTGATAGTTCCGTCGGCTGCCCCCACGGTCAACCCGGCGTCTAGCGGCCGGGTTATAGGGCATCGAGGTGGGCTCGGTGGCCCTGCTCATCGCACATCGATCGCGCATGCCGGTCCGTCCGGACGCGATCATGCCCGTCCGGGCTCGTCCGGACCGGGAGCTGTACCAGCCGCATCTGGCCCGGCGCGTCCGTCGCCGTCCGGCGAAGAAGACCTGATAATGCTGAGGTCCGCAGTTCCAGTCTGCGTAGTCCCACAGCGTGCGGCCTGGTCAGGGGCGGTGTCTTGGGCGCGAAGCGTCAAATGGCGGTTGTGCATCGCGCATCAATCGCTCATGCCGGGAACGTACCCTGTTGGCAGGTCTGGCAGCACCAGCAGCGCCTCGTTAGTGGTCGCGCCAAACCCGTTGACCTCCCCACGGTAGTCGAGGAGGATCTGGAGGACCTTCGAGGTAGACACATTTCCGACTCGTAGCCAGATCGCCTTCGGTGGTGGCCTGTGCAAGAAGGCGATCTGGCGGAAGTAAGAGTCCTTGGAGACGATTACAAAATCGTGCTCGCGGGCGTATTCCCAGATCTCTTGGTCGGTTCCGCTGTCTAGGACGCTGCTGCTTTAGTCCACTCGACCGTCATCCCCACCGCTGTGACCTGCATGTGTGCTGACCGGCACTGGCGATTTGGCCACTAAAACAGCAGCGTCCTAGCCCGAGCCTTGACACGTTGGTGGTCTCTGGGAAGAAGTCCGCCAAGTGAGGAACGAGGCTTGGAGAGAGATTCTGGTCGAGCAGAAGCTTCACGCGCTGACGCGATAGCCGTCTGGCGTTGGCGAGCCAGCCAAAATCGCCCCGTGCTTGGATTGGAAGCGCATCGCGCGTTTATCGCGCGTTCATCGCGCGTACGCAGCAATCCGCACTGGAGCGTGGTCGTCGATTACCTCGAGGCCCGCGGCCTGGTCAAACGCCATCCCGGCAGGGAGGACCGCCGGACCAAGCTCGTCACGCTCACACCCGCCGGCAAGGAAGCTGCGGAGCGCGCCGAGGCAATCCTGACAACTCCTCCACCCCCCCTCGCCAGCCTCAGCCCCGCGGAGCTGGAGACGCTGCGGTCGCTCCTGGTCCGCTGCCTGGCCGAAGACGCGCCGTGCCCAGCTCAGTCTCGGGTTGGTCCTCGCGCTCCGGTGTGAGGTTGGTCCAGAAGATCGAGTGGAGCACGTGGACGGTCCGCCGTGGCCTCGAGTGCGTCGGTCCAGCGAACCAGCAACTCAAGGTGCTCGGGGAGCGCGGCGGAGGACAGGTCGACCAGCATGGCCCGCAGCCTTTCAGGGATCTGTACCGAGTCAGAGCCGTAGCGCCAGATCTCTTCGATGGTGAGCGCGACGAAGTCGGCGAATCCGTACTGGGGAAGGACCAGCCGTAGCGATCCCTCAAGGTCGACCCGGTTACCGGTGGGCAAGTGCCTGGTTGCCAGGCGTCGCAGGAGGTCGTGAAGCATGTCGATGGCCTGGCAGGCCGTCGTCGGGTCGTTGGTGCTCGGTGACAGGGCTCGCTCGACGATGTCAACCAGCTGACGGAACCCAAAAGCCAGGTCCTGCTCCATGGTGCGTTCACTATCCTGGGCGACTTGGGCCAGCAGTCGTCGGTGGTTTGGGCTCGGCGCCGCGCCGGAGTCGTCAGGGTGGATGTGGAACAGCGGGCCGCCTTCCGGGACGAAGTCACCGACCCTGACGGCGACTTCGAGCACGCATCCCGAACTGGCGGCAAGCTCGACCAGAGCGTCCTCGTTGACCGAGACCACCACACCCGGCTGCGGGGCGCCCACAGTGCACACAGCCCCACGCTGAGGACCACCAGGACGAACGCACCGCTGACTGCGATCGTGGGGACGAACGGCTGGTGGCCGATCGAACCGGTGATGGCGCGCTGGACCACCATGGAGTACACGAAGGTAGAGACGAACACACCGAGGGAAAACTGGATGGTGCGGTCGCGGAGGAACCCCCGCAGCACTCGGGGTGAGAACTGCCCGCTCGTGAGCTGTAGCACCACGATCGTGATCGAGAACACCAGACCGGTGAAGGCGATCATAGCCTGGGTGATCGAGGACAAGAAGCTGTTGGCACCCGACGGTGATCCAGAGTAGAGCACGGATGTCGGAGAGGGTCCGACGTAGTGGTCGAGGGCTACCAGCCCGAACCCGATGGCGATCGCGACCGCCACGCAGACGGCAGGGACCAGCCAGAACGTCGACCGGAGTTCGTCTCGAAGCCTTTCAAAAGAAACCATGGCGGCAGGTTAGACCGGCACCTACGGCCGGTCCGAGGGCTGGGGTCGAACGCAGCGCTTGAAATCATCCCTGGTAGGCACTACCATTCCCTTTTCATATGGCCAGTACGGACAAGCGCCGCGCTGGACGGGGGGCACATCGCGCTGGCGCGCGGTCTCTCGCCGGGCGAACCGCTGTTGCTGCGACGGCTGCACTGGCAATGGTGATCGCCGCCCAGCCCCCGCTCAGCGCCGCCCAGCCCCCGCTCAGCGCCGCCCAGCCCCCGCTCAGCGCCGCCCAGCCGCTCACCGCCGCACAGCCGCTCACCGCGACCAGCGGGAGCTCGGTCAAGGCCGAGGCCAAGCAGATACAGAAGCTCATCGACAAGCAGGGGTCGTCGATCCAGAAGGTGGTCGTAGACTACGACGAGGCGGTGGCACAAGAGCAGACCATTCACTCCGAGCTGCTCACTACCCAGGCCAAGCTGGTTTCCGCTCAGGCCGGCCAGAACAAGGAGGCTTCCAAGCTTCGAGCGGTCGCGGTGTACGAGTTCGTGAACCGCTCGAGCCCGGATTCAGCCCTTGACCAGCTCGATTCGCGCAACCTCAACTCCCTGCTGATCCAGCAGGAGTACGCGAAGGTTCTCGGCGGCAACCTGCAGGACGACCTGGATGCTTACCGGCTGGCGGAGCGCCAGGCCACGTCCGCCGAGGCCGTCTTGAACTCCCAGCAAGCGGCCGCTGCTGCGCAGGTCAGCCTCCTTTCCGCGCGGGCGACGGCTGCTCAGGTTGCTCTGGACAGAGAGGACGCCCAGTTGGGAAAGGTCAAGGGGAACCTGAAGACCCTCCTGGCCGCCGCCGCCAAGGCCACCGCCAGTTCGGAGAATGCGGAGGAGCAGGCTCTGGCCGAGGCACAGATCCCGGTTGGGTCGTCGGCGGCTGTGCCGTATTCCGCCCCGGCCAACCCCACGCCCGGGAGCTACTCCAACCCGCTGCGCGACGTCGGGGGCCTGGTTACCGAACGAATTGACCAGGGGGTGGACTACAGCGGCTACGGCCCGATATTTGCGGTGGGCGACGGCGTGGTGCTGAGCACTGTGAACGCCGGCTGGCCCGGAGGGACCTTCATCAGCTACCGGCTTACCGACGGTCCGGCGCAGGGGTTGGTGGTCTACGCCGGCGAGGACATCTACCCGCAGGTCTCGCCCGGCCAGCCCGTTACCTCATCAACCCAGATCGGCCTCATGTACGAGGGACCCGACGGGATCGAGACCGGTTGGGCGGACCCTTCTGGTGACGGTGTCACCATGGCCAACGACAACGGCCAGTTCTCTGGAGAGAACTCCACGGCTTTTGGAAGCAACTTCTCGACTTTTCTCGGAACGGTGGGCGCTCCAGGCGGAGTCCTCCAGAACAGTCCTCCCACCGGCAGCCTTCCCTCCGGGTGGCCGAGCTGGTGAGCAGCCAAGGTCAGAGCAGCCAGGGTCAGAGCAGCCAGGGTCAGAGCAGGTAGACCTCTTCGTCTCCCTCGCTTGCGGGTCCGCCGACACAGGTGCAGGAGGGGCAGAACCACCGGGCCTCCATGACCGTCCCGCAGGCGTCGTGGCGCACTGGATCGGCTCCGTCCCCCGATCCCCACTGTGCAAGTAGACGGAGGGCTCCCGCCAGCTCGGCGCCGGTTGCGCTGAGGTTGTAGACCAGTCGTACCGGACGCCGGCAGTAGGGGGTGGATACCACCAGGCCCTCTCGGTCCAGGTGCTTGAGCCGGGCAGACAGGATGTTGGGTGCCAGACCGGGGATCGCCACCAACAGGTCCCCGAAGCGCCGGGGCTGGCCCAGCAGCGCCGACACCACCAGCAGTGTCCAGCGATCCCCGACCCGCGCGAGAGCATCCTCCAGCCCGCGGCCGACGCGATCGCCGGCCGAACCGGCCCGGCCGGCTCCCTGGGCCGGTTCAGTGAGTGGCACCGCTACCATACTTCCCAGAGTAACTTGTAGATCGCAAGTCACAAGCCCCCAACCGACAAGCCCCCAAGACAAAAGCCCAAGGAGCCCGAACCATGACCACTCTCGACGAGATCTCTTCCATCCTCCAGGCCACAGCCGCTCTGGCGGGACCGGCCACCGTGGGCATCGGCTCTGGCTGGGGCCAGGGCTCCGGCGTGGTGGTCAAGCCAGGCCTGGTGCTCACCAACGCCCACAACCTGCGCGACGCTCCGGCCACGCTGACCTTCGCCGACGGACGCATCGCCGAGGCCGAGCCGCGCGGTGTGGACATCGACGCCGACCTGGCTGTCCTCGCCTCTGATACTGCTGAAGTCTCTCCGATCGCCTGGTCCGACACGTCGCCCAGCCTAGGCTCGCCCGTGATAGCCCTGGCCAACCCCGGAGGAAGGGGCCTCCGTGTCACTCACGGGCACGTTTCCGCTCTGAGCCAGCGATTCCGAGGTCCGCGTGGACGGCGAATTGCCGGGAGCATCGAGCACACCGCGCCCCTCGCCAAGGGCTCCTCCGGTGGCCCGCTGCTGGATACCAGTGGCCGCTTGCTCGGGGTGAACACCAACCGGCTCGGTGAGGGCTTCTACCTGGCGATCCCGGCCGATGAGGTGCTCCGGGCGAAGATCGAAGCCCTCGCAGCGGGCCAGGTCCCGCCGCGGCGCCACCTCGGGGCGGCACTCGCCCCGGCCCAAGTGGCGGCCCGCCTGCGAGCAGCGGTGGGCCTCCCCGAACGCGAGGGCCTGCTGGTCCGAGGCGTCGAGCCCGCCGGTCCCGCAGCTCAGGCTGGGCTGGCGGTCGGCGACCTCATCGTCTCCGCCGGTGGTCGCCCAGTGAGCAAGGTGGACGACCTTCACTCTGCCCTCGATGCGGGAGACGAGCCGCTCATCCTGGGTGTGCTCCGCGGGGCCGAGGAGCAAACCTTGACGGTCGCTTTTGGCAAATAACACTGCTCTGTTGCGCCATGCCGCCGTGTCCACCCCCGTCCACAAAGCGGCGGCCCCGTCCACCAGCGGCCGCCCCGGCCGGCGGACTCCTCAGGCACTCGGGAGGTCGTAGCGGACCAGCCGGCACGTTCCGGTGTCCAGCGCGTCCCAGCCCCCCGGTCCGAGCGTCATGGTTACGAGGCCCCCGGACACCAAGCCCTCGGCCAGGCGCTCCACCACCGCGGTGTCCCCTTGGCCGGTTACCCGAACCGCCAGGTCGTGCAGGCCAGGGTTGTGGCCTATGACCATCACCGAACGGGTTCCGGCAGGGAGTTGTCGGAGGTGGGCGAGCAGGCCCTGCTCCTCCATCTGGTAGAGGGAATGCTCGACTGAGACTGTTGTTCCGGCTCCCACCAGGGCGGATACACCTGCCAGGGTCTCCAGGGCGCGCCGCGCCGACGAGCACAGGATCAGCTCGGGCCGCTCTTCGGGCAGGATCTGGGCTGCCAACTCGCCAGCGGCGTGGCGACCCCGTTTGGTCAGCGGTCGGTCGTGATCGTTGGGATCGGATGGCGTCCAATCGGATTTGGCGTGGCGCAGGATCAACAGGAAGCGCTCAGCCATGGGCGCCGATCACTCGCCGGAGCCTACCAGTGCCTGTCACTGGGTCACACTAAGGTGAGCGGGGTGGCACCGTATCCCCAAGCGCTCGACCGGGTTGGCGCGCCCCACGTGCCGCTGGCCGAAGCGCTGGACTCGGCCCAGGGGGGGCAATCGCTGCTCGCCGGGCTGAACCCGGAGCAGCGTCGAGCGGTCCTGATCGAGAGCGGGCCGCTGCTCATCGTGGCGGGCGCAGGGTCGGGCAAGACCCGGGTGCTTACCCACCGTATCGCCCGGCTGATCTCGGAGGGCACCTCGCCGTTCGCGATCCTGGCCATCACCTTCACCAACAAGGCGGCGGCCGAGATGCGCGAGCGCTTGGCCGTCCTGGTGGGGCCGGTGGCCGCCCGGATGTGGGTCTCCACCTTCCACGCAGCCTGCGTGAAGATCCTGCGCAGTCACGCCGGGGTGCTCGGGTATCGCTCCTCGTTCAGTATCTATGACCAGGCCGACGCGGTCCGGCTCACCGGCTACGTGGTTCGTGACCTGAACCTGGACCCCAAGCGCTTCGCTCCGAGGGCGATGCACGCGGTGATCAGCGGGGCCAAGGGCGAGATGGTCGATTTCGAGACCTTCTCCTCCCAGGCACAGACCCCAAGGGATCACCGAGTGGCCGAGATCTACCGTGAGTACCAGCACCGGCTCCTGGCGGCCAACGCGATGGACTTCGACGACCTGCTCTGTGTCACCGCCAACTTGTTCCAGGCGGCCCCGGATGTGCTGGCCGCTTACCAGGCCAGGTTCCGCCACATCCTGGTCGACGAGTACCAAGATACCAACCGGGTCCAGAACCAGCTCGTGCTGATGCTGGGCAAGACCCATCGCAACGTCTGTGTGGTTGGGGACTCGGACCAGTCGATCTACCGGTTTCGCGGAGCCGACATCCGAAATATCCTGGAGTTCGAGCGGGTCTACCCCGACACCACGGTGGTCTGTTTGGAGCAGAACTACCGGTCCACCGGGACCATCCTCGACGCGGCCAATGCCATCATCGCCAACAACGAGGCCCGCAAGCCGAAGGCGCTGTGGACCGCCGCCGAGCGGGGATCCCACCTGAAGAGCTACCACGCCCGGGACGAGCGCGAGGAGGCTGGTTGGGTTGCGGCCCAGGCGCGCCGCCTACACGACCGCGGAGGGTGTCGATGGGGGGACATCGCGGTGTTCTACCGTACCAACGCCCAGTCAAGGGTCCTGGAGGAGGAGCTTGCGGCGCTGCGGGTGTCGTTCAAGGTGGTCGGGGGAACCGGGTTCTACGAGCGCAGGGAGGTCAAGGACCTGCTCGCCTACCTGCGGGTACTCTTGAACCCGGCGGACGAGGTGAGCCTGCGGCGGGTCATCAACGTGCCCAAGCGAGGGGTGGGGGACACCTCGGTGACCCGTCTCGATGCCTGGGCTGCGAGCCACGGGGTGGGATTTGCCCAGGCACTGGGCCAGGCGGAGGCGGCGGGCCTGTCCGGTCGTGCCCTGAACGGGGTGATCAGGTTTACCGACCTGCTTGAAGACCTGCGCGAGCTGGTGCCCGATGCTACCCCGGTGCAGGTCCTGGAAGCCGTGCTCGAGCGTTCCGGCTACCGCGCCGAGCTGGAGGCCGAGGGCGGGGTAGAGGCGGCGGGACGGCTGGAGAACGTGGGCGAGCTGGTCACCAACGCCACTGAGCACACCGACCTGGCCACCTTCTTGGAGGCCACCGCCCTGGTGTCGGACTCCGACGAGATTGACGGGGACACTTCCAAGATGGTGCTTATGACCCTGCACACCGCCAAGGGACTGGAGTTCGATGCGGTGTTCCTGGTGGGGATGGAGGAGGGGATATTCCCTCACCAGCGATCGCTCACCGAACCCTCCGAGCTGGAGGAGGAGCGCCGGCTCTGCTACGTCGGGGTGACCCGGGCGCGGCACCACCTGCACGTTAGTCATGCCTGGTGCAGGACGCTCTGGGGCACCCAGCAGTTCAACCCGCCGAGCAGATTCCTGGGAGAGATCCCCTCGAGCCTGGTGGACGAGGTCGGCGGCTCCGCTCCCGGTGGCGCAGCACCGAAGGGCCGGGATCGCTTGGTGGGCGCCGCCCTGGCCAGCCGCGGCCTTACCCCGGCGAGGACGTCGGGAGCCGAGGGCCTCGGGTTGAAGGTGGGCGACGACGTGGTGCACGGCAAGTGGGGAGAGGGAGTGGTTATCGACATGCACGGCCAGGGGCCCAGGGCGGAGGCCACGGTGCGCTTCCCCCGCCTGGGCAACAAGGTGCTGGCGCTGGCCTTCGCTCCACTGAAGCGGGCCTGAGGGCGACCGTGGACCTGCTCGAATACCAGGGAAAGCAGTACCTGGCGCGCTGGGGCATCCCCATGGCCGCGGGTGGGGTCGCCACCACGGTCGCCGAGGCGTTGGCCGTCGGCGTCGGCCTGGGTTTCGCGGTGGCGGTCAAGGCCCAGGTACCTGTGGGGGGAAGGGGCAAGGCGGGCGGGGTGAAGCTGGCCGCGGACCCAACCGAACTGGCCCGCCACGCCGAGTCCATCTTGGGGATGACCATTGGCGGCCACGTGGTGCGAAGGGTCTGGGTCGAGCGTGCAGCGGACATCGCCGCTGAGCACTATGTCGGGATTACCCTGGATCGAGCCGCGAAGGACCACCTGGTCATGGTGTCGGCCCAGGGGGGGGTGGAGATCGAAGCGGTGGCGGCGGCCGATCCGGGAGCGGTTGCCCGGGCGCACGTCGATCCGGTGGAGGGCCTCACGCTGGGTGCCGCCCGGGCAGTGGCGGTCGCAGCCGGGCTGGTGCCCCAGGCCCTGGAGCCGACTGCGGGGATGCTGGTGGCCCTGTACCGGTGCTTCGTCGAGGGCGACGCCGAGATGGTGGAGGTGAACCCGCTGGTGGTCACCTCTGCGGGGAACGTCCTCTGCCTGGACGCAAAGCTCAGCCTGGATGACAACGCGGCCTTCAGGCACCCCGAGTGGGAGGAGTACCGGGCAGTCCTGGATCTGGACCTCGACCCCCGGGAGCGCCGGGCCCGCTCCAAAGGCCTCAACTACATCGGCCTTGATGGAAATGTGGGGATCATCGCCAACGGTGCCGGGCTGGCGATGGCAACGCTGGATGTGGTCAACGAGGCCGGGGGAGCAGGGGCGAACTTTTTGGATGTCGGGGGGGGCGCCAACGCGGCGGTCATGGCTGGTGCCCTGGAGGTGATCAACTCCGATCCCAAGGTGGTCTCGATCCTGGTCAACATCTTCGGCGGGATTACCCGCTGCGACGAGGTCGCCAACGGGATCCTCGAAGCACTGGACAAGGTCGAGGGGGGATCGCCAATCGTCCTGCGCCTGGAGGGCACCAACGCCGAGGCCGGTCGGGCTATCCTCGCGGCGCACCCCTCCGAACGCCTGATCGTGCGATCCACCATGGGCGAGGCGGCTCGCACCGCGGTCGAGCTGGCCGCGTCGGTGGGGGCGCGGTGAGCATCTTGGTGGACGAGCACACCCGGGTGGTGGTGCAGGGGCTTACCGGTTCGCAGGGTCGATTTCACGGACTGCGCAACCGGGCTTACGGGACCCAGGTGGTGGGCGGGGTAACCCCCGGCAAGGGCGGCTCCCAGGTGGACGGCATCCCGGTGTTCGACACGGTGGGTGAAGCAGTGGCGGCAACCGGGGCGACGGCCAGCCTGGTGGTGGTGCCGCCCCGGGCGGCCTGCGCCGCAGTGGTCGAGGCCGCGGCGGCAGGGATCTCCCTGGTGGTCTGCATTACCGAGCTGATCCCCGCCCAGGACCAGGCCAGGCTGTTCAACCAGCTGCGCGCCGAGTATCCCGGGACCCGGCTGCTGGGCCCCAACTGCCCCGGAGTGATCTCGCCGGGCAGGGCCAACATCGGCATCACCTCGGGGGACATCGCCCTGGCCGGTGGGCCGGTCGGGATCGTGAGTCGTTCCGGGACACTGACATACCAGGCGCTGTACGAGCTTTCTATGAAGGGGGTCGGCCAGACCACCTGCGTGGGGATAGGTGGCGACCCGGTTCCGGGGACTGGCTTCATCGACTGCCTGGCCGCGTTCGAGGCGGACGCCGAGACAGGCGCGGTGATGCTCATAGGCGAGATCGGCGGGTCCGAGGAGGAGCGGGCCGCTGCGTGGATCGCCGATCACATGTCCAAGCCGGTGGTGGCCTATGTGGCCGGGGTGACCGCCCCCGAAGGCCGCCACATGGGCCACGCCGGGGCCATCGTCTCGGGCCACGCGGGCACTGCCCGGGCCAAGATGGACGCCCTGGCCGCCGCCGGAGTGCTGGTGGCCACCAACCCGACCGGTGCCGGCGAGCTGATGGTCGGAGTCGTCCGGGCCTTGGCCTGAGGCTCTACGGATCGCTGCTCGGCTGGCCTGCGTCTGGTCGGTACAGCCGCCCGAACCCGGCCACCACCTCGATGGGACAGGTCTCGAGCGGCGAACCCTCGTCGGGGGCGATGCTGAAACAGTGCTCACCGGCGCGCAGGACGGCATTGCGCTCGTAGACGCTCACCAAAGGACCGTGGAGTGCCACCAACTCGGCGAGTCGGGACGCGTCGTGGTTGCGAAACCGTCGGGGCTCTTCCTCGCCGTCGAAGGTGACAGTGATGACCTCTCCGTCGATCCCGCTCACCAGGGCGTCGCGCCCTGGGACCGACCCTGGCTTGGGCGACGTCTGTGCCGCCTGGAGCCAGTGGACCTTGTGGCCGGCGGCGAAGGAGTTACAGCACTTGCTTGGCGTCTCAGACTCAGGCAAACTGGTTCCTCTCGGTCCGACAGGCCGGAATCGGCACGTGCCACGAAAGCCGGCGGAGGGAGTGGGATTCGAACCCACGGAACTCTCGTTCAAGGCTTTTCAAGAGCCTCGCATTCGGCCGCTCTGCCATCCCTCCACCGTCCAGTCTTGCGGGTTGCACCGACGAACCCGGCCGGGGGCGAGCGGCGCTGGACAGGGCACGGGGCTGGGGGTCAACCGGGGAGGATTACTTGGCTCCTGAGCCTGTCGAGCCACCGGTCGGCCGCGCGCCACCTATCGTCGGCCTCACGCCGCCGTGCCGC
>JBOGGT010000006.1:0-7962 GCA_050744225.1 Acidimicrobiales bacterium
GCCGTCGGACCCAACATCTACGGGCGGGGCAGCACCAGCCGGATGCTTTACCAGATCCACGCCAACGTACAGCCCGGGAACTCTGGAGGCCCGCTGGTGGAGCCGGATGGGGAGGTCATCGGGGTGGTCTTCTCCAAGTCGGTCTCCTACCCCAACATCGGCTATGCCCTGGCATCGCCGGGCGTGTCCCGCCGTGTCGCAGAGGCCGAAGCAAACGCTGCCCCGTCCGGCACCGGGGCTTGCGCCGGCTAGCTAGCAGTGCTGGCCAGCCGGTTTGGGCTCACCAAGACTTCCCTCAGGTTGGAAGAGCCTCGCGAGAGCCGGCGAGCTGTTCGGCCACCGCCTGGTATCGCACCACCGTGGCATCAAGCTCGGCCAGGATTCGCCGGAGTCGCTCCGCCTTCGCCCTCACACGGGCACGGGTGGCCTCAATCGAACTCATGGCCTCGGCCAACAGCGCCACCTGCTCGTCGTGCTCAGCCCCCCCGTGCCACTCGATATGGATGGCAGCCATGCGGTCCTTGAGCGCGAGGATCGACTGGATCTCCTCCAGCGAGTAGCCCATCACTTCTTGGAGCTCGCGAATGTACGACACCCGCTCCACGTCGTCGGCGACGTAGCGGCGACAGCCACCAGGGCTGTGCCCTGTCGGCGTGAGCAGCCCGACCTCCTCGTAGTAGCGAAGGGTGCGCTCGGACACGCCCACCAGCTCAGCCAACTTCCCGATAGCCATCAGGCCATCGTCGGTAATCAGCGGGGTCACGTCTCACCGCCCACCCGGGAGAGGGCCTCCGAGTCGGAACTCACCAGCACAGGCTCGACCTCGGCCGCAGCAACCCCAGCGGGGCTGATCCCGGCGGGCACCGAAGCACCTGCAAGCTCCGGGGCTGGCGGGGCCTCGGCGTGAACGTACTTGGGTCCCCGCAGCCACGAGGCAATTGCAGCCAGCACCGAGGCGGCGACGGCGAAGTCCAAGGCCGTGCGCAGACCCTTCATGAAGGGGGGCGCAATCAGGTGCGGGAAGAAGCTACGCCCGGTGAGGAAGTGCGCATGGGCGACCGAGAGGTGCCCGAGAACCGGCCCAAGCAGGGTCTGCATCGGGTTGTAGCCAAGGAAAGCTGCGAACAGGCTGCTCACCGCAGGCAGGTGCGAGATCCTGGTGGCGTCGGCGGCCGGGACACCCTGAGCTGTCAAACCGTTGTAAAGCGATTGGGGAAGGGTAGCAGACAGCCCGATGATGATGAGGGTGAAAAAGACCCCGATCGACAGGACCATCGCGGAGTTCTGGAAGGTGGCCGACATCCCAGCCCCCGCACCGCGCTGACCCGCAGGCAGGCTGTTCATTATCCCCGCCCGGTTCGGCGAGGCGAACAGCCCGGCGGCCAGGCCGTAGACAAGCAGCAGGGCGGCGAACTCGAGGTCGTTGAAGTTGGCCGGCAGGAGCTGGAGCAGCACAAACACGCCCGCTGCCACCAGCATCCCGCCGGTGGCGAAGGGCCTGGCGCCGTATCGGTCGGACAGTATCCCCGAGATCGGACCGGCGACCAAGAAGCCGATGGTCAGCGGGACCATGAAAATGCCTGCCCACAGGGGGGTGGACACGTAGCTGTAGCCATGCAGAGGCAGCCAGATGCCCTGCAGCCAGATGATGAGTATGAACATCAGCCCACCGCGGGCGAGCCCGGACAGAAGGCTGGCAAAGTTCCCACCAGTGAAAGCCCTGATGCGGAACAGATTCAGGCGGAACATCGGCTGGGCCACCCTGGTCTCGATCCATGCAAACAGGCCAAGGGTTGCAACCCCACCGACCAGTGCCCCGAGAACCGTAGGGTTGGTCCAGCCCATGGTGTGGCCCCCGTAGGGCAAGATCCCGTAGGTGATGCCCACCAACACTGCCACCAACCCGACGGCAAACGTGAGGTTGCCCCACCAGTCGATCCTCGACGGCGTGCGCACCCCGGTGTCGTGGAGTTTGACGTAGGCCCAAACAGTGCCGAACACGCCGACCGGCACGGAGACCAGGAAGACCAGCCGCCAGGAAACCGGCCCCAGCAAGCCGCCCAGGATCAGCCCGATGAACGACCCTGCGATTGCCGAGACAGCGTTGATGCCGAGCGCCAGGCCCCTTTGGTCCTCGGGGAAGGCGTCGGTCAGGATGGCGCTCGAGTTGGCGAACAGCAGAGCCCCCCCGATGCCCTGGCCGATTCGCATGACCACGAGGAACAGGGCCGCGGAGGTCCCGCTCATCCACGTGATCGACAACAGCACCGAAAAGACGGTGAACACGGCAAAGCCAAGGTTGTACATCTTCACCCGGCCGAACATGTCGCCAAGGCGCCCAAAGCTCACCACAAGCACGGCCGTCGCCACCAAGAACCCCATGATCATCCACAAGAAGTACGGGGTGTTGCCAGGGGTCAAGGGGTTGAGGTGGATCCCGTTGAATATGTCGGGAAGCGCGATCAGGACGATGGATGAGTTGATGGTCACCATCAGAACGCCGATTGTCGTGTTCGAAAGGGCGATCCACTTGTAGCGCGGGCTCAGGTTTGTCCTGAGTTCCGGTGTCGTGGCTACCGACCGCCTGAGCCTTGCCAAGTCACTCCTCCTCCACTACCCGTCCGGTCGTCGCTGCCGGGATGGCTTGACGTTGACGTTAGCAGTAAATGATCTCGTGCCTACACACGCCCGGACCCGCTGGCCTGCGCCGGTCGGCGGGACCTGCGCCGGTCGGCGGGGCCAGTCACGCGAAGATGGGGAGATGAGCCTGCGCATCGAGGACTACGCCATCATCGGGGATACTCACACCGCCGCCCTGGTTGGCCGGGACGGCAGCATCGACTGGGCCTGCCTGCCCCGCTTCGACTCCCCGGCGTGTTTCGCCAAGCTGTTGGGCACCGAAGATCACGGCTACTGGCGCCTGGCCCCCGCAGCGCCTCCGACCACCACGACGCGGCGCTACCGGGGGGACACCCTGGTGCTCGAGACGACGCACGAGACCCCCGAAGGCGCGGTCAGGGTCGTCGACTGCATGCCGGTGCGCGAGCGCCACCCAGAGGTGATACGCCTGGTGGAGGGGGTGAGCGGCCGGGTGGCGATGCGAATGGAGCTGGTGGTCCGCTACGACTACGGCTCGGTGGTTCCCTGGGTTCGCGAGATCGACGGGCGGCTGTCGATGGTGGCGGGCCCCGATGCGCTCTGTCTTTGGTCCCCGGTGGAGACCAAAGGCGAGGGTATGACCACGGTGGCAGAGTTCAGCATCGAAGCGGGCCAGGTCGCCAGCTTCATGCTGACCTACCATGAATCACACCTGCCCCCGCCACGGCCCGCCGACTGCCGCTTCGTTGTGGCAGACACCGAGCGCCACTGGACCGCCTGGTCCAAGCGTTGCACTTACCACGGCGAGTGGCGCGAGGCGGTGGTCCGCTCGCTGCTGACCCTCAAATCACTCACCTACCATCCCACGGGCGGCATCGTCGCCGCCCCCACCACTTCGCTCCCCGAGACCCTCGGTGGGGGACGCAACTGGGACTACCGCTACTGCTGGCTCCGGGACGCCACGCTCACCCTCCAGTCCCTGATGACCGCTGGCTACCGCGCCGAGGCGGGAGCGTGGCGCGACTGGCTGCTACGGGCGGTGGCGGGCGACCCGTCCAAGCTCCAGATCATGTACGGCCCCGCTGGTGAGCGCCGCCTCGACGAGCGCGAACTGGAATGGCTTCCCGGATACGAGGGCTCCAGCCCGGTCAGGGTGGGAAACGCTGCGGCTGGGCAGTACCAGCTCGACGTCTACGGCGAGGTCATGGACGCGCTCCACCAGGCTCGGATGCTGAAGGTCGGCCGGGACGACGGCGCCGCCTGGGCACTGCAGAGCGTTCTGGTCGACTTCTTGGAGGAGGGCTGGCGCCAACCGGACGACGGACTGTGGGAGGTCCGGGGACCGCGACGTCACTTCACCCACTCCAAGGTGATGGCCTGGGTCGCGCTGGACCGGGCGGTAAAGGGCATCGAGGAGATGGGCCTTGAGGGGCCACTGGGCAAGTGGCGCTCGATCCGCTCTGCCATCCACGCCGAGGTCCTGGAAAAGGGCTGGAACGACAAGGTGGGAGCATTCACCCAGTACTACGGCTCAGAGATGCTGGACGCAAGCTTGTTGATGGTTCCGCTGGTCGGCTTCCTGGCACCAGACGACCCGCGGGTGACCTCCACTGTCGACGCCATCCAGGCGGGCCTGGGCGCCGACGGGTTCATCCTTCGCTACCAGGCGGCATCGTCCTCGGAGGTGGACGGCCTGTCCGGTCGCGAGGGCGCCTTCTTGGCCTGCTCGTTCTGGATGGCCGACGCCCTCGCCCTTATGGGACGCGACCAGGCGGCAAGAGCCCTTTTCGAGCGGCTCCTGGCTCTGCGAAACGATGTCGGCCTGCTTGCCGAGGAGTACGACCCCGTCGCCGGGCGGCTTGTGGGCAACTTCCCCCAGGCGTTCTCCCATGTCGGGCTGGTGAACACCGCGTGCAACCTGACTCGGGAAGTCGGACCTGCGCAAAGGCGGCGCAAGGGAGTCGCTGCCCTGAGCCCGCTACCCCCAGGCAGGGGAGTCGCCCTGAGCCCGCAAACCTAGGCAGGGGAGTCGCTGCCCAGAGCCTACGAACACCTAGAAAGAGGGGCGCCGCTCAGAGCCGGCGAACCCTAGACTGGTGCGGTGTTGTCGGTGCGGTCGCTGGAGGTTGAAGTAGGCGGGCGTTCGGTGGTGATGGGAGCGACCTTTACCGTGTCCGTCGGGGACAAGGTGGGGCTGGTGGGCCGCAACGGCGCTGGCAAGACCAGCCTGCTGAGGGTACTTGCCGGGGAGACGCCCCCGGCAGCGGGAACCGTCCAGCGCAAAGGGGCACTCGGCTACCTCTCGCAGGAGCCGATTCGGCGCAGCGAGGGCAGCGCCACGGCACTCGCTCACGTCCTGTCTGGCAAGGGCCTGGACCAAGCCGCCACCCGGCTGGAAAAGCTGCGACTTCAGATCGACGAGAATCCCTCCGACGCCAACGTGGCGCGCTTTGTCAAGGCCGAAGAGGCCTTCGGCGAGGCGGGCGGATACCAGGCCGAAGCCGACGCCTCGCGGATCCTGGCTGGGCTCGGGCTCTCCCGCGACCGGCTGGGCCTGGCCATGGGGACCCTCTCCGGGGGAGAGCGGCGCAGGGTGGAGCTCGGCAAGATCCTCTTTGCCGGAAGCGATCTGTTGCTGCTCGACGAGCCGACCAACCACCTCGATACCGACGCCCGAGCCTGGCTGATGGGGTTCCTCCGGGCCTACCGGGGGGCACTGCTGGTGGTCAGCCACGACCTGGCCCTGCTGGACGAGGCGATCACCAGGGTGATACACCTCGACCGGGGGACCGGGGAGGGTTCCATCGTCGAGTACAAGGGCACCTACTCGGCCTACCGCGCCGCGAGGAGCGCGGATGAGGAGCGCCAGGCCCGCCAGGCATCCCGCCAGGCAGCAGAGATCACCCGCCTGTCGACCCTGGCCGATCAGATGCGTCACCAGACCGCCGCCAGGGCCCGCAAGGCCAAGACCCTCGATCGCCGGGTGCAGCGCCTCGCAGACGAGACCACCGAGGTCCCAGCCAGCTCAATGCAGCGGCGCCGGGGATCGGTGATCCGCTTCCCACCCCCGCCCCAGGCCGGCAGGGTGGTCCTGGAGCTGACCGGCCTGAGCAAGGGGTTCGGAGGGCCGGCCCTGTTCGAGGAGCTGGAGCTCTGTCTGGCACGGGAGGAGCGTCTCCTGGTGATGGGCCTCAACGGAGCCGGCAAGACCACGCTGCTGCGGATCCTTGCCGGAATGGTCGATCCCGACGCCGGGGCGGTACGCCTCGGACTGGGGGTCTCGGTCGGCTACTACGCCCAAGAGCACGAGGGGATCACCGAGGGGATGGCCGTCCTGGATCATCTGAAGGGGGTGGCGGATGCGTCCGAGCGTGACCTCCGGGCGCTGCTCGGGATGGTGGGACTTACCGGAGAGGTCGCCTTCCAGGACGCCGGGACCCTTTCGGGTGGGGAGAAGACCAAGCTGGCCCTGGCCCAGCTCGTGGCCGGCCAGCACAACTTGTTGCTCCTGGACGAACCCACCAACAACCTGGACCCTGCCGCCAGGGAGGCGGTGGCCAGAGCCCTTTCTGCGTGGCCGGGCTCGATGATCGTGGTCAGCCACGACACCAGCTTCGTGCGCGCCCTGAGCCCGGACCGGGTGCTGGTCCTGCCCGACGCCACACTCGACTACTGGAGCGACGAGCTGGCCGACCTGGTCGCGCTGGCCTGAGCAGCGCGGCGACATGGCAACCAAAGTGGCCGACGGGGTCCTGGAGATCGACACGATGTTGGGTGGCTGGCAGCGCCTGACAGCGGGTTACCTTCTGGAGGGACCGGCCCCGATCCTGATCGAGACGGGGAGCCAGACCTCGGCGCCTGCACTGTTGGCCGCACTCGACGCCCTCGGGGTAGGGCGGGAGGACCTGGCTGGGGTGGTGGTGACCCACATCCATCTGGATCACGCCGGAGGGGTGGGAGACGTAGCCGCCGCCTTTCCCAAGGCGAAAGTGTACGTGCACGCCAAGGGCGCCCGCCACCTGGTGGACCCCACCAGGTTGATCAGCTCGGCCAGCCAGGTCTACGGGGTCCTGCTGGACTCGCTCTACGGACGTCTGGAGCCGACCCCAGCCGAGCGGGTGCAGGTTCTGCGCGACGGCGAAGAGATCCAGATCGGCCCCGGCCGGGTGCTCACGGCCATCGACTCGCCCGGGCACGCCAAGCACCACCTGGGCCTGCACGACTCATCCTCGGGGATCTTGTTCGCCGGGGACGCGGTGGGGGTGCGCTTGCCGGACGTGGGGGTGCTCCGACCGTCGGTGCCACCCCCCGACTTTGACCTGGAGCTGGCCTTGGAGTCGCTTCGCCGCTTTGAGGCCCGCTCGCCGGTGGCCCTGGCGCTCGCGCACTATGGCGTGGTGACCAACCCGGCCGATCTGCTCGCCGAGGCAACCCAGACCCTAAGGCGGTGGACCGAGGTGGCCGAGGCCGCGTGGCGCTCGGATCGCGACATCGCCACTGCGCTCTCGGAGGCCTTCGGGGAAGAGCTGAAGGGGGTGGACCCAGCCGCCGCATACCGCCTGGAAACCCTCAACGGGATCCACTCCAACGCGGCGGGCCTTCGCCGATGGCTCGAGCTTCGCTCCCGCGCCGAGGGCGACGCCTGACAAGCCCGGGCTCCACCGCAGCGAACCTGCTGACCCAGTCTCAGCACGTCAGGACGGATATCGCCCAGGCGAACTTTGGCAGGGATGGAAGGGCCAGTTGCCTTCAGCGCGGCGAGGGTTACGGCGGCCGCCTCGATGGGGGTGTTGGGGGCGGCCCCCCGGCCAGGGCGGTGTCCGCGACGGCCGACTTGGCGGCAGCCAGCTCGGCCCTCGCCGCCTTGGCCTTGGCCAAGTTGGGACCAGCCGCTCGATCACTGGTACTAGACTAGAGCGTCTTCTGTCAGCTCCTCGAAGCACATCCAGTTAACAGTAGCGATGACCAACCGCATCTCTGGCAAGGCCTGAACTTGCCCAGCTGTATCTCCAAAATCGCTGGACGCAGAGCTTGCGACGGGGTGGGCGCACATACTCCAGGTTTGTACGTGCACTTGGGAGGAGTCGATCTGTCCACAGCCGCGGGGCTCACGGCCAGCGGCGCGCTCAGTGGCCGTCATCGGAAGTCGGTGGGTGAGCTATTCTGGCGGGTCATGCTGGCGCTTGCCTGAGTGGGGCCGACGAGCGACGACTGCTGCCGCCCCGCCAGCTCCGACACCAACCAGATCACCTTCGAGCCTCTGGCTCTGCTGCACAGGTTAGCGTGATGACGAACGACTCGTGTTTACCCCCCGTCCAGCTGATCGACAGGTCTGCACCACGCCCCGCTTGAGGGCAGGTGGTG
>JBOGGT010000007.1:0-8483 GCA_050744225.1 Acidimicrobiales bacterium
GCACTGAGCTGGCGGGCACTGAGCTGGCGGGCACTGAGCTGGCGGGCACTGAGCTGGCGGGCACTGAGCTGGCGGGCACGGACGAGATGGAAGGGACGATTCGTTGAGGGCACTGATCTCGGTCTATGACAAGGCCGGCCTGACCGACCTGGCCAGCGGGCTCGCCGCTCTCGGATGGGAGCTGGTGGCGAGCGGTGGCACCTCCGCGGCTCTCGCCGAGGCCGGGATCGCTCACCTGAGCGTCGAGGAGGTCACCGGCTCGCCCGACATGCTCGGCGGCCGGGTCAAGACCCTGCACCCACGGATTCACGGCGGGATCCTGGCCGACCGGTCCAAGCCGGAGCACCTGGCCACCCTCCAAGCCCACGGGATCGAGGGGATAGACCTGGTGGTCTGCAACCTGTACCCCTTCCGGGAGCGCCCGGGGATCGAGACGATCGATGTCGGGGGACCCACGATGGTCCGCGCTGCGGCCAAGAACCACGCGCACGTCGGGGTGGTGGTAGACCCGACCGACTACCCGGGCATCCTTGAGGAGCTGGGCACCTCGGGCGCCCTAAGCGACGCGACCAGGCATCGGCTGGCCCGGGCCGCCTTCGCCCACACCGCGGCCTACGACGCGGCCATAGTCACCTGGTTCGACACCGGCGCGGCTGGCACCGGCGCGGCCGGCACCGGCGGGGCTGGGACCGGCGGGGCTGGCACCGGCGGGGCCGTCCTGGCGCCGAGCATTCACCTGGCCCTGGAGAGGGTCCAGGAGCTGCGCTACGGTGAGAACCCGCACCAGCAAGGGGCGCGCTACCGGGAGGTCGGGTCCACTGGGTGGTGGGACAGCGTGGTCCAGCACTCCGGGGTCGCCCTGTCCTACCTCAACCTGTTTGACGCCGAGGCCGCCTGGCGCCTGGCCCACGCCATGCCCGAGGCCTTCGCAGGACCATCGGGCCGACCCCAACCGGCGGCGGTGGCGGTGATGAAGCACGCCAACCCCTGCGGGGCCGCGGTGCACCCCGACCCGGCGACGGCGTGTCGGCGGGCGCTGGCGGGCGACCCGGTGTCTGCCTTCGGGGGGATAGTGGCGCTGGTGTCCCCGGTCAGCGTCGAGGTGGCGACCGAGCTGGTCGGCGGGCCGATGCTCGACGTCGTCGTCGCCCCCTCCTACGAGCCCGAGGCTCTGGCGATGCTGATCGCAAAGCGAAAGCGGACCCGGATCCTGCAGGCTTCGCCGCCCGGTCCGGCCGGGCTGAGCCTGCGCAGGGTGGACGCGGGCTACCTGGTCCAAGAACCCGACCACGTCAACCTGGACCGGGCCGCCTGGCAGATCCCTACCAAGGAGGTTCCCACCGAGTCCGGCTGGGCCGACCTGCGCCTGGCCTGGCTGGTCTGTGCGGCGACGGTGTCCAACGCGATAGTGATCGTCACCGACGGCCAGGCTGTAGGGGTGGGGGCCGGGCAGCAGTCCAGGGTGGACGCAGCGGAGATCGCGCTGCGCAAGGCGGCCGGGCGCGGCGCCGGGGGTGCGGCGGCCAGCGATGCCTTCTTTCCCTTCCGCGACGGGCTGGATGTGGTCGCCGCCTCCGGGGTGGCCGCGGTGATCCAGCCCGGTGGATCGGTGAACGATCCGGCGCTGATCGCCGCAGCCGACGAGCACGGGATCGCCATGGTCATCACCGGCGAGCGTCACTTCCGCCACTGAGATGAGGACATGGTGAGCAGTTCCGCAACTGTCGGCAAGGTCCTCATCCTGTCCACCCTTCCTGCCGGCCTGCAGTGGGAGCCGCGGCGCGAGGCCCTGCGCCGACTCTGCGGCCCCGGTCACCTGGTCGACTTCGCGGGCAGGACCGCCAAGCTGTCCGACCGCTACGAATACAGCTTCGCCATCGTCGATCCGGATCCCCCGGTCGGCGACTGGCTCATGCCCTGGGTCGAGCTGGGGGGCTCGATGCTGGTGATCGGGTCCGGGACCGGTGCCTCGGACGCCACGACCCTGCCAACCCTGCCAACGGGAGGCCTCCCCTCGGAGTGGATCGTCAAGGTCAACCCGGACCACCCTGCAACCGCGCGCCTGCCCGCCGAGTTCGTCCTCCGGGACCAATTCCAGCCGGTCCCCCGCCTGAGCCAGGAAGAAGAGGTCGTTGCATGGGTCAACGTCGGCTTCCGAGACGAGCCCGCGATTGTCACCCGCCGGGTCGGAGCGGGCCGCATAACCACCTCGGGTCTCGGAGCCGACACTGCGGCGCTGGGAGATCCGGAGCTGTCGGCTCTCCTGCGGCGCTGCCTCGTCGGCACCACCCAGGCGGGCCGGTCGGCCACCGTGGGCCTCGGGATTGTGGGCTACGGCCCGTACGGGGGGATGGGCCAGCGGCACGGGCTGGCCGCCGCGGCCACAGACGGGCTGGAGCTGGTGGCCGCGGCGGATTCGGACCAGGCGCGGCGCAAGGCAGCCGAAGCCGACTTCCCCGGTCTGGCCGCATACGCGAGCTCCGACGAGCTGGCGGCCGACGAGGATGTCAGCGCGGTGATCGTGGCCACACCGCCGGTGTCCCACGCCAGCCTGGCGCTGGCCCTGCTCGAGGCCGGCAAGCATGTAATCCTCGAAAAGCCGATGTGCCTGACCGTGGCCGAGGCCGATCGCCTCATCGCCCTGGCGCGCAGCAACGACCTCGCCCTCACCGTCCACCAGAACCGGCGCTGGGACCCCGACTACCGCGCCATCCTGGCCGTCCTTGAGGCGGGCTGGCTGGGCGAGCTGTTCGCCTGTGAGACCTTCGTGGGAAGCTTCGAGCACCCCTGCCGAGCCTGGCACTCGGAGGAGTCGATCTCCGGAGGCGCGATCTACGACTGGGGCTCGCACCACCTGGACTGGGCGCTCCAGCTGATGGGCGGGCCTCCGGCCCGGGTCAGCGCGCATGCCCACAAGCGGGTCTGGCACGACGTTACCAACGCCGACCAGGTCCGGGTCCACCTAAGCTGGGCCGACGGGCGCGAGGCGCTGTTCGTCCAGAGCGATGTGGCCGGCATCCGCAAGCCCAAGTTTTACCTCCAGGGGACCGCCGGGACCCTTGAGGGCCACTACCGGCCCATCAGGACCGAACGGGTCGAGGCGGGGCGCGGGTACGTCCGCGAAATCGCGCACCACGCCGAGGCGCCGGTGGAGCTCACCGTCGCCCGCTACGAGGCCGGCCTGGGCCTGACCGAGACCACCATCGCTCCCCTGCCTGAGCTGCGCTTTCCCTTCCACGCCAACCTGGCCGACCACCTCCTGCTCGGCGAGCCGCTGGCGGTGACCCCGGAGTCGGTCCGCTCGGTGATCGCGGTGCTGGAGGCCGCCACCGCCTCCGCGGCCCAGGCCGGGGCACCCGTCCAGATCGCGTCGTGAACTCCGACGCCCTCGGCTGGGGGGTGATCGGCGCCACCTCCATGGTGGCCCGCCTGGCGCTCCTGCCAGCACTGGTGGCAAGCCCGAGCGCCCGGCTGGTAGCCGTCGCCAGCCAGTCCCAGCCACCGGGCACCTACGACGATTTCGGGTCCCAGCGCACCTACCGCAACTACCGCCAGGTCCTGGAGGACCCGGAGGTGGAAGCGGTCTACGTGCCCCTCCCCAACTCCCTCCACGCCGCCTGGGTCATCGCCGCTGCAGGCGCAGGACGCCACGTGCTGTGCGAGAAGCCCCTCGCCACCTCCGCCGCCCAGGCCCAGGCGATGGCGGGGGCGTGCGACGCGGCGGGGGTGAGGTTGATGGAGGCGTACATGACCCCCTTTCACCACAGGTCGATCGCACTGGCGGACCTGGTCAGCGGAGGACTGCTGGGCGAGTTGCGCTTTGCCCACGCAGCGTTCACCGGGGTGCTCTCCCGCCCCGACGACCACCGCTGGAGGCCCGAGATGGGCGGCGGTGCCCTGGCCGACGTGGGAATCTACTGCACCGCACCGATCCTGGCCGCCGCCAGGCGCGCGCCCCGGGCCGTGGGCGGGGCAGCGAGGCTCACCCCTGGCGGGGTGGATGCGTCCTTCTCCGGCTGGATGGACTTCGGGGAGGGCATGGCTGGGGCAATCGAGTGCTCCTTCGAGGCCCCCGAGCGGCAACGGCTGGAGATCGTGGGGACCGAGGCGGCGGCGGTGATCGAGCGGGCCTTTACCCCCGGTCCCGCAGACCGCACCATCCAGCTGCGCCACCGGGACGGCACCACCGAGGCTTTGCTCAGCGCCGCCAACGATCCCTACCAGGCCATGGTCGAGCACTTCGCCGCCGTGATCCGGGGCCGGGAGGCGATGCGCAGGGGCCCAGCCTGCTCCATCCGCCTGGCCGCGGTACAGGATCAGCTCGGAGTTGCAGCTGGTCTCGCCCAAGCCCCTTTTGAATAATTTTCGGCCCTTCCGCCACACAGCCGTGCCCACTCCCGACGCTGCGGAGGCGATCGTGACTTTCACGAGTGGGCGACCACAGCGAAGATGGCATCTCGAATCCTGCTGATTGCTCGTCATCATGTCGGCTCCGAGTAGTCAGCGGGCCGCCTTCCGCTCATCAACAGAACCACAAAACCGGTGGCACTCAGGCCTGCAGCCGCGGCCCATGAAGCCTCGCCTCCCTGCCAGATCGGGAGCACGGCGGCACCGACGGCGGCACCGATGCCGATGCCGACGTTGAGGATTAGGCGTTGGGCTGCCCCTACGGTGCCCTGGCGACTCCAGGTGGCCGCCGCCATGACGGTAGCGATGTTGGCGGGTTGGAATAGGCCCCCGCCGATCCCATAGACGAAGAGGAGCAGGCCAATGACCCCCAGACTCAATGAACCCGCCGTAACGGCGAGCAGCGCCAGAGCCACGAGCATCATGATCGCGATGACTTTCGGGTAAAAGAGTAGTCACGAGTGCCTGAGAGGTGGCTTGGAGCATTGCTGCGGCCATACCTTGGAGCACCCGGCCGGCGATAATCACACCAATAGTGGGAGCAATTGCTGACACAACCGACGCAGCGGCGAAGGCCACGAGTCCAGTGCCAGCAACCCGGACCCGACCTATCCGGTCGGCCAGCCGACCGAAGATGACGACCGTGGCTGCCAGAGCAACGACGTATCCGGTGACGGCCCAAGCCACCTCAGCGGTGGAGGCGTGTAACTGAAACCTCGAGGTTGGAAGTGCAACCGTGATGATCCCGGTATCCAGCGTAGATAGAAACATGCCGAGGCTCGCGACTATGACGACCGCTCGGCCCCCAGCCCCTGCGTGCTCGCTGGATTCGTTAGTTGACGGCGCTGCCGGCTTGACGCGTGCCTCCTTGCTCACTCGGGCGCAGCCAGCTTGAGGTACTTCCGGAGCCAGCCATCCGCGGCCGCCACCAACACGTCCCCTCCGGCTCGGCAACCGTGGATCCAGGTTCTGCACTAGGTCGTGAAAACAGCGTCGGCTCGACCTCGAGGAGTCGGACCGTCACACCGCCCAGGTCTGCCTCGGCTCCGTGCCCGGGTAGGCAGGCCCGAAGGGTCTGCAGGATCGTGCGGCCGTCCACCTTCCAGGCCCCCGGTGCCGGCCACGCCGATGAGGCGTCGTCATCGTAGGGACCTTCATGTCGTCTCCGCTGCAGGTGATCCATCGAACCTTGTCCTCTCGCTGTCGTTGTCTGTCCAAGAGGAGTGTCGCTGCTGTTTTGTTAGGCTAAGATCAAACCGTGGATGTAGGCCCCGACCTGGATGTAGTTGCCTCCGCCCTTGCCGGGCGGGCCCGGCTCAGGATGCTTACGTCGTTGGCTGACGGGCGGGCGCTTCCTCTTTGTGAACTAGCGAGGGCAGCGGCCGTTCGTGCTCCCACGGCCCTGAGTCACCTAACCAAACTGCTCGACGCGGGGCTGGTGGTTGACGAGCGCTGTGGCCGACACCGCTACGGGGACGCACACAGGGGGGCCCCAAAACCACGCCAGCTGAGCTGAGCGGAGGTACTCGCAAGCCAGGCGGAACGACAAGGCCGGCGGGTCGTGTTCGAGGATCCGAGCGACCAGGAACTGGTCCAGCTCCTTACACATGGTCTCGGAGACCTGGCACCAGCCCAAGAACTTGGCGACCGCCACCAGATGGTCCGTGCGGGTCTGGGTCCGTGTGCCATACGAGGAGAGTTCGGACACTGCGATGCCGCGATGCTCGACCAGTCTGTCCACCACCTCGAGCGGAGCCAAGCACTCCCCCATCCGCGCCCCCCTCGGATCCCGTAGGATTGGGGACAATCGAGAGGAGCATGCACGTGAGAGCGAAGACATCTGACATTGCCATCCTGGGTGCCGGACCCATCGGGCTCGAGGCCGCCCTGGCCGCGGCGGACGCGGGGATGTCATTCACCGTCTACGAGGTCGGCGACGGCGTCGGAGCGCACGTCAGGGCCTGGGGCCACGTTTCGCTGTTCACCCCCTGGGACCTGGACGTGTCACCCCGCATGGCCGACCACCTGGCCGCGGCCGGGATAAAGGTCCCCACCGGAGGGGACTGCCCCACCGGGAACGAGCTGGTGGAACGCCTCCTCGTCCCGGTGGCCACACTACCCGAGCTGGCTCCCCACATCAGGCTCAACACCCGGGTGGAGGCGGTCGGCCGCCAGGGACTGC
Source organism: Acidimicrobiales bacterium (assembly GCA_050744225.1). Lineage (GTDB taxonomy): Bacteria > Actinomycetota > Acidimicrobiia > Acidimicrobiales > JAJPHD01 > JAVKSL01. The sequence continues at coordinate 6,590 of JBOGGT010000007.1, forward strand.
TCAAACACGAGCAGATCGCCACGCCCGAGCGCGGCGAGCGCAGCTTCCGGCTCCTGCTGGCCCACGCAGGGGCCGAGGAAGTGGCCTTTGCCTCCGCGGTGCTCGACTGCACCGGCACCTACAGCCAGCCCAACCTGCTCGGCGACGGGGGCATCCCCTCTCCCGGCGAGCGATCTCTGAGGCGCCGCATCCGCCGTCACCTCCCCGACCTCGAGGACGAGCGCGCGGACTGGGCCGGCAAGACGGTGTTACTGGTGGGCGCCGGCGCGTCCGCCCAGACCGCAGCCAGGGAGCTGGCCGCCCTTGCCGAGGAGGTGCCGAGCACCAGGGTGATCTGGTCGGTCCGCAGCTCCGACCCGAGCTGGGGTGCGGTGACCGACGACCCACTTCCCGGGCGCGCCGCCCTGGTGGATTCGGCCCGGATCCTCACCGCCAGTGGCTCTCCCGCTGTCCAGGTCAGGCTCGGGACTGCGGTGGCAGCTCTGGGGGCCACACCGGAGGGCAGGATCCAAGTGACTCTGGAACGCCTCGACACCCCCTTCGACCCTGTCGGAGCGACCAACGACTCCTTTGCGGTGGATCAGGTGCTGGCACTCACCGGATACGTGGGCGACGCGGGGATGTACCGCCAGCTCCAGGTGCACGAGTGCTACGCCACCGCGGCCCCGATCAACCTGTCTGCGGCCCTGCTGGGCGCAGCTGCGGGCAACTGCCTGGACCAGGTGGGCCACGGCCTGGACGTGCTGCACAACCCGGAGCCCAACTTCTACATCCTGGGCTCCAAGTCCTACGGCCGAGTGAACCAGTTCCTGCTCTGGGTGGGGTGGGACCAGGTCAGCCAGGTGATCGGGCACCTGGCTGAGCGCTCGGCGCCCGCTCAGGCGGGGGCGCACTCGGCGTGAGTGGGCACCGAAGGTGAGGCGCGCTGCGCCAAATTATTCAAAAGGGGCTTGCGGGTGAGGATCATTCGCGTCCCACCGGGCCTGGCGGTCGACATCTGGGAGGGATCTGGAAGGGGCTTTTTGTGCGTACACGGCCTGGCGAGCAACGCCAGGATGTGGGACGGGATGGCGGGCGCGCTGGCGGGGATGGGCTACGCCGTGGCCGCGCTCGACCTGAGGGGCCACGGGCGCTCGGAGCGGCCCGAGGGGGGCTACGACTTTGCCACCGTGTGCGACGACTTGGTTCGCGTGCTCGACGCCCTGCGGGGTTGCGGGGGGTGCTGGGAGCGCCCAGTGGTGGTGGGACAGTCCTGGGGAGCGAACCTGGTGGTCGAGCTGGCCTTCCGGGAGCCCGCGCTGATGTCCGGCATCGCCTGCGTGGACGGCGGGACCATCGAGCTGTCCGGTCGCTTCCCCACCTGGGAGGCCTGCGCCGCTGCGCTGGCGCCCCCGCAGCTGGCCGGTACGCCAGCCGGGCGATTTGAGGCCGCGGTCCGGGCCGCGCATCCGACCTGGCCCGAGAGCGGTATCCGGGGCACGCTGGCCAACTTTGAGGTCCGCGCCGACGGCACCGTGGCCCCCTGGCTCAGCTACAGCCACCACATGGAGATACTGCGCCACCTCTACGATCACCGACCCTCCACCCGCTACCCGCAACTGGCAGTCCCGGTGCTGCTGGTGCCCGCCGACAACGGCGACACCAGCTGGAGCGCCGACAAGAGGGCCGGCGTGGAGGCGGCGCTCGCCGCCCTGCCCGTCGCGCGGGCCCGGTGGTTCTCGCCCGCCGACCACGACATCCACGCCCAGTTCCCCGACGAGCTGGCCAAGGTGCTCCACGACGCCGTGACCGACGGGTTCTTCGCTTGAGCGGGACCAGCGGAACCGGCGGGGCCGGCGGGGCCGGCGAGGCCGGCGAGGCCGGCGAGGCCGGCGAGGCCGGCGCTGGCGGGGGC
>JBOGGT010000008.1:0-63299 GCA_050744225.1 Acidimicrobiales bacterium
CGACACCTCGATACCTACCTGGACGATCCCAACGAGTACCGCGCGACAGCCCGGCACCTATTGCACCTGGGTGGGCTCATCAGCTTCGCCACCAACACCATCACCGTCACCCTCGATCGTCCTCATCCCCCTCGCCTGGCCCGGGCGCTGGGGCTCTTGTTGGAAGAGGTCAACGCCACCCCACCCCGCCTCGTCGGCGACGGCGACGGCCGACCGATCACCTACCGACTGGAGGGAGGTTGAAGATTGATCTCCGGACAAACCCTCATTTCCGGAGGTCTGGGACCTTCGTCGCTCTTTTTCAAAAGTATCGCCAGGGGGCACAATACCTTTTTGCCGCCGAGACATCACTGCTGGCCGGACCGTACATTTTCCTGAGCGGCCAAGAGGTCCTGCCAATCGGCGGGGTGACAGGATCCAGTCCCTTCCCGACAGTCCACCAGCTTGCGGCCGACGTGGCCAGCGGAAAGCTGCGATTGGTGATCACGCCGAACATCTCCGATCCGCGCATTGTCTGGGTCGAGTCCCACTGCGATGACCTCGTACCGGCGACCGCAGCCATTGGCATCTACTCCTGCACCCCATGACGCCGCCACGGCGTCGTCTCCAACCGAGCCGGTGCGCCACTCAGCCATCCCCCGCAATCAGGGTCGCGTAACGGGCCAGGTACAGCGGCCATCCGCCGTCGTCCGCTACGCCGTCGCGTACAGATTGCCAGCCCGGGCCGTGTCGGTCGATGTTGCGGTGCTCCAGCTCCACCCGGGTCCGCTGCAAGGTCTCGGCGACGAACCGGACCTCGACCTCGCTGGTGTTTTCCGGGACGGCCTCGATCTGCCACTGCGGGCTGATGTCCCAGCTGAAGACCACACGCTGCGGCGGCTCGTAGGCGAGGACCCGCGCCCAGCGGCACTCGCTCCCGTCCACGCCGCGGTCGTAGATCTGGCCTCCGACGTGCGGCTCGAACACGGTCTCGGCAAGCGCCACCCCGAGCATGTTGTGCTCGGGAGGCTTGAAGGCGCCGAACTGATCGGTGAATACCGCAAAGGCCCGTTCGATCCCCGCCTCCACGACAACCTGCCTACGAACCACCGCAGCTTCGGTCGGTTCCATCATTCCTCCTTGTTCTCGGCTCCTTGACGACATCTTTGTGACCGGCCAGCGCTCGATCCAGAACGCCCCCAGTTGCTTGCGCCCACTGAGTAAGTAGTCACGAACGGTAAGTATAGAGTAACGGATAGGCGTGTCAAGAGTGGCCGCCCGGACCGGCCGGGCTGGTCACAAACGACACGGTGTCGCCGTTCACCAGAGGAGTCTCGGGATCGGGGCTGATCGCTCCGCCATTCAAGGCAATTCTCACCCGCTTGTGGTCCAAGCGAAGCCCAACTTCTACGGCGGCCGCTCCAAGGGTGGCCACCCTCACAAGCCTGGTTGCGGCCCATCCGGGAAGCTGACGACCAGACCCCATTACCGAACACTCGATCACCACCTCGGGGGCCGGCCGAGAGCGGGCTGAGGCGTACTCATCAGGTGTGTTCAGGTTCACCACCGAATCAAGGCCCGGGTCGCAGGTTCGCACTCCCGCGTCCGCCAAAAGCACCGAATCGTCCAGGCGTCGGACCCGGCACTCGTCGAACAGCACTTGTGGACGCAGCCGCCCCCGGCTACGGGCGGCTTCGTTTACCCTGGCTTCGTTCACCATGCGCTCAACCGTTGAGCACAACGAGGCGCGATAGCCGGCGGCGAGCGGCTGCGAACGGCACCGCACATGGGGCAGGCACACGTCCACGCCCTCCAGCCCGGCGAGGACCCGCTTCACGAAGGCAGGATGCAGGAAGGGCACATCGGTGGAGGAAATGTACGCCAGCACAGCCCGTCCCTCGACCGCTTTCAGCCCAGCGGCGATGCCGCCCAGGGGGCCAAGTCCCCCTCGCGAGTCCTCGACCACCTCGATACCAGCTCCCAGCGGCGGCAGAGCCTGGCCTGCGGAGGCGACCACCACGACAGGACCGTCGACGACCCGGCCGAGGATGCCACAGATCCGGCGCAGCATCGTGGAGCCGTGCCACTCCAACCAGGCCTTGGAGCTCCCCATTCGCGACGAGCTCCCTCCAACCAGCACTATCCCCGCGCTTATGGTCACGACAAGACGACACCAGCGGGCAGCCCTGGACCGATCACCGCGCGGACCCTGAGCGCACCACCCTTGGCACCCGCGGCCCGATGCCGCACAACACCTCATAGCTGATGGTGCCCAGTGCACTGGCCCAATCGTCCGCGGTGATGCACTCGCCCCCCTGGGACCCGATGAACACCACTTCGTCGCCCACCGCCACGCCTGGGTCCGGTCCGCAGTCCACCATCACCTGGTCCATGGTCACCGTTCCGGCCAACGGCCGGCGCTGGCCGCCGACGAGCACGTCCATCCCCACGTCGAACAGGCGCCGCGGGACCCCGTCGGCGTACCCGATGGGGACGGTGGCCACCCAGGAGCGCTCCGGTAGCGCCCGGCCCCGGCCGTAGGACACCCGCTCGCCAGCGCCAAGCTGGCGTACGAGTGCCACCCGGGAGCACAAGGACAGGACCGGTCGCAGTTCGAGCGAGCTACCTGGAGCCTGCGGATCTTGGACCGGCAGCCCGGCCCAGCCAGGCTCCGGGCGGGGCTCGTATCCGTACATGGCCAGGCCGACTCGGACCAGGTCGTAACGAGATCTCGGGTGCCAGATCGCACCGGCTGAGTTGGCCGCGTGGCGCACCTGCAGAGGGATCCCGGCGGCCGACAGCTCGGCGCTCAGGGCGTCAAAACACTCCAACTGCTGCCCGGTGAAAGGATCAGCGGGTTCGTCCGCCACCGCCAGGTGAGTCCAAAAGCCCTGCAATCGGAGCCGTCCTGAGCTGCTGATCGCCCGCGCCAAGCGGGCAGCCTCGCCGGGCCGGGCACCCACACGGTGCATCCCGGTATCGACCTTCAGCTGCACCGACACCTCCCAGAGCCCCAAGGCCTGCGCCGCCCCGACGGCCGCCTCCACACCATCGGCGGTGTAGAGAGTGGGAGTGAGGCCACTGGCGAGGACGTCCGTTATCTCTGCAAGGGGAGGCTCGGCCAGCACCAGGATCGGCGCCTCGATGCCCTCCAGGCGCAGTTCGATGCCCTCAGAAGGCAGCGCCACTGCGAGCCAGGTGGCCCCAGCCCGCAGCGCCGCCTCCGCCACCGGCACCGACCCGTGGCCGTAGGCGTCCGCCTTGACCACCGCGCAAACCTGCGCCGGTGCCACGTGGTTGCACAGCAACCGGACATTGTGGGCCAGCGCGTCGAGGTCGACCTCTGCCCACGCCGGTCGGATCTTGCCCTCCGCCGGTCGGATCTTGCCCTCCGCAGGCCGGATCTTGCCCTCCGCCCGCCGGAGGTGCTCTTCGTTCACAGGAGGCGACCACTCACAGCGACGGCCGGACACAAGACAGCTCCGCGGCCACCAAGTCCACCAGGTCCCCCGCCACCAGCCCGCACACCAGACCCCGCGAAGCCGCCCGGCCGTGCACATGTGCACCGAGAGCCGCCGCCAGGGCGACCTCGACCCCCTGAGCCAAGAACGCCCCGATCACCCCGGACAGCACGTCTCCGGTCCCGGCCGTGGCTAGCCGGGCCGAGCCTGAGGTCGATACCAGCACCCTCCCGTCTGGCGCGGCGACGATGGTGGTGGGCCCCTTCAACAGGACCGTCGCCCCCGAGGTGCGGGCGAGCCAGCGGGCGGCCTCGAAGCGGTCCGCTCCCGGGGGATGACCGGCGAGCCCGGCGAACTCCCCGTCGTGCGGGGTGACCAACACCGGGGGCGCCGCCTCACCGGCCAACGAGGCCCCCGCGGCACCGGCTACCCAGCCGCCCGCCTCACCGGCCAACGAGCCGAAAGCCTCACCGGGCAACACGCCGAAAGCCTCACCGGGCAACGAGCCGCCCGCCTCACCGGCCAACGGGCGCGCCGCCCCCCTGGAACGGACCAGCTCCCCGAGCTCGGCGGCCGAGCCGACCACCGCCAGGGCGTCCGCGTCGAGCAGGATCGGGACCGGTGAGGCGACCACCAGTGCACGCACGGCGTCGGCGGTCGCCTCCGAGCGACCCAGGCCCGGCCCGATCACCAGTGCCTTGCACCGGCGCAACTCGCCGAGCACCTCAGCGGCCCAACCCTGCGCCGGCAGGGCACTGGCTACCACCTCACCAACCGGGAGCCCCTCGGGTGCCATCCCCGGAATCCCCAGGCGGACCATCCCAGCACCGGCGCGCATCGCAGCGCGCGAACACAGCGAAGCCGCTCCCAGCATCCCCGCTGACCCCGCGGCCACGAACAGCGCCGAGGCCCACTTGTGCGTCTCGGCCGGCCGTTCGGGCAGCGAGGCCAGGTCGGCGTCGGTGACCAGGTGCGCTCGAGCGCCGCTGGCGTCCAGGCCGATTCCGGCCACCTCCACCTCACCCGAGCGGGCGCGGCCCTCCCCGACCAGCAGTCCCGGCTTGAGGGCGACGAATGTAACCGTGGCGTCCGCACGCACCGCGTCCCCGCACGCCTCTCCGCCATCGCCGTCGACCCCGGTGGGGATGTCGACCGCCACCACCAGCGCCCCGGGCGGCACCACCGGAGCTATGTAATCCCCATGGAATCCGGTCCCATAGGCGGCGTCGATCACCAGTTCACAAGGCGGGATCTGCGGCGGCCGGCCACCCCGACCCGCGGCGCTCACCACGACCACCCTCGCCCCCCAGCGGGCCAGCCAGGCCGCAGCCACCCTGGCGTCGTCGCCGTTGTGCCCAGCGCCGGCCACCACCACCACCCGGCGCCCGTAGGTGCCCCCCATCCGCCGGCGCACCGCCCAGGCCAGGGCCGACCCCGCCCTGGCCACCAGGGTCTCTATCCCCACCCGAGCGATGGCCGCGGCGTCGACGTCGCGCATCTCGGCCACGCTCAGGATCGGCTTCATGGGTGTGGCGTCTCGCCGGCCAGCACCGGTGGTGTTTGAGTAGCTGGCGCACACACAAACACCACCAGTCCCGGGGGGCTCACTGCCCACCGTCGCCCATGCCCGCCACCACCGCGGCGGCGATCAGGCTGGTGTGGGTGAGCGAGAGCGACCAGGAGCTCAGTCCCCGCTCGGAGGCCAGCTCCGCCGCCCGCCCCGACACCGACAGCAACGGCTGACCCGTCGGTGCCCGCTCCACGTGCACCTCGTGCCAGGACACGGCGCCCAAGCCGGCACCGAGCAACTTGATAAAAGCCTCCTTGGCCGCAAAACGAGCTGCCAGGTGGGGGGCCGGGTCACCGAACCGGGCTGCGTAGGCAAGCTCTTCGGGTACGAACAGGCGGGTAGCGACGCCGGGCCTGCGGGCCAGCAGGTCCCTGAAGCGCCCGACCTCGACCAGATCCACCCCCACCGCTAGCCGCCCGCCCGCCGGGACAACAGGGTTGGGCGACATTGGCAGACAGATTAGTTAGTGCCCCTAGGGTCCCAGACGATGACCGAGCCCCTGTTCCGCGGTGTGGGCGTGGCGCTAGTCACCCTCTTCGACTCTTCGGGTAGCCTCTTGGCCGTCGCCAGCGCCGAGCACGCAGCCCGTGTGGTGGAGGTCGGGATTGGCGCGGTGCTGGTTGCCGGCACCACCGGGGAGGCAGCAGCGCTTGACCCGCCCGAACGCATCGAGCTGCTCCGCGCGGTGCGAGCGGCGGTGCCGGACGGGGTGCCGGTGATCATGGGCACCGGGGCGCCATCGGCCCACCAAGCGGTCGCGCTGACCCGGGCGGCTTGCGACGAGGGAGCCGACGCGGTCCTGGTCCTCTCACCGCCCGACACCCACGATCCGCGCCCTTACTACGACCAGGTCGCGAGGGCGGCCGGGGCCACCCCAGCCCTCGCCTACCACTACCCATCCAGCTCGGCGCCGGGGATCAGCGTCGAGCACCTCGCTGAGCTGCCGGTGGCCGGGTGCAAGGATTCCAGCGGGGACCCCACCCGGCTGGCGCGGACCGCGGGACTGTTCGGCGGTGCGATCTGGGTCGGCAACCCGTCGCTCGCCCTGATGGCCGGGGCGCTGGGGACCGCGGGCGCGATCCTGGCCGTGGCCAACCTCGACCCCGAGTCCTGCCTGGCGGCCTACTCCGGCGACGCCGCGGCGCAACGCCACCTGGCGGAGGTCCATGTGGCCACCTCGCATCGCTACCCGGCACAGCTCAAAGAGCTGATGGCGGATCGCTGGGGCACCTCCCCCACCGCCCGCCTGGGCTAAGAGCTAGGCGACGAGGGGCACCCTCATGCTTGCCCCAGCAAGTAAAATCGGGTTCCCTGGTCGTCGCTGCAGGTGGCCGACAGGCCGTAGGGCTGGCGCTCCACCGGGCCGGCGCTGCCGCCGAGCAAAGCGACCATCTCGACCGCCGCACCGATGTCGTCCACCCGCCACATCGGAGTGGTGCTGGGCTGATCGGCTCCCCCCGCCATGCCGTGCATCGGCATAGGATCCGTGACCTGCCAGCCGTCGGCCACATGCCCGGGTACGAACGACCATCCCAGCACCGCCCCGAAGAAGGTCCGGAAGCGCTCCGAGTCCCCGACGCCCAACGTCAAATAAGCCAGATCCCCGTGCCGGGTGCCGCCGAGGGGGCGCTCGGTCACCCGGGCGCCGGCCCGGATATCGACTTCGGTCGGCTCCCACAGGTAGAAGCGCATCGCCTGGTCGTCAGTACAGTCCGACGTCGTGCCGTAGTCGTGGGCAACCGGCTCGGTGGCGCTACCCCCCAGGGAGCGCACAATCTCGACAGCCGTATCCAGGTCATCGACCCGCCAGCATATGACTGGCAGGCCGCTGGGATGCCCGCCATGCAGTTCCATGTTGGGCATCGAGTCAAGTAGCCTTCGAGCCGACGGGTCACGAGCTGGCCGGAACTCCCAGCCGAGCAGGCCACCGTAGAAGGCAATCGCCCGGTCGAGCTCGGGTACCTCGAAGGAGATATAGCCGACGTCGCCGTGCCGGGTCCCCTCTGGGAAGCGGGCCGGTTCCGCCGCGGTCAGGGTGGTGGTGGTCACGTCGACTCCTTTCGGGAGGGTAAGGGCACGCTCCAGGCGGGCGCGCAGACGGTTGGCAAACCGCCGCTCCGGCTCGACCGGGCGCAGCGGGGCGTAGAGCGCTCGCGCCAGGGCGATCTCTGAATAATTGAGCTCGTGTGGTTCAGGCATCTGCACCCCTGTTACGCTCTGTGTAGGCCGCGCGGAACGCCTTGCGCGCCCGAACCAGCAGCGCCTCGGTGGCGTGCAGGGTCCGCTCCAGCACGGCCGCGACCTCCGCCACCGGCAGGTCGTCCACGTAGCGCAGGGTCAGCGCGGCCCGATGGTGGGCGCCCAGATTGGCGAGGACATCCCGGGCGCGCATCGCGTCGATGTAAGTGTCCCAGGGGTCCTCGATCGACTCCTCGGAGGCCAGCGCCGTCAGCTGGCGTTCCTCACGGGATTGCTTTCGCCAGTGATCCACCAGCTTGTTGCGGGCCACGGTGATGAGCCAACCGGTGCTCAGGCTGACCGGGTGGTCCTGCCTGGTTGCATGGACCGCGGCCAAGAAGGTCGCCGCGGTGAGGTCCTCGGCCAGGGCGGCTCGCCCGCAGCGGGTCAGCAGGTAGCCGTAGACCTGGGGCAACGCTGTGTCGTAGAGAGCGAGCAGGTCTGCCCCAGGGCTGGGCTCGGTGGCTGTCTCGGCTCCCACGCTCATATCATCGTCCGGCTGCGGCAAATTCCGACGGGTCACATTCAGCGTGGTGGGCCGTTGTCCTACTCCAAACCCGACAGCAGCGCACCGGCACAGAGCAGGTAGTAGAGCTGTACGGCCCACGGGTTTGCCCCCCGTCTGAGCGCGACCCGCACCAGCACGCACCAGGCGACGAGAACCAGGAGTCCCGAGACCAGCGGGTGGGGCGAGAGCGCGACCAGCGTGAGGCCACCACCAGCCGAGAGCACGAAGGAGGCGACGACCACCGCCGTGGCCCCGTAGCGGACCAGCGGGGTGCGCTTGCCATGGAGGGCGTCACCGGTGCGGTCCCTGAAGTCCTTGTAGAGCAGGCCGCCCGCCCCGAGCAGTCCTGCTACCGCCAACAAGGCCTCAAAGTGATCTGGGTCTGCCGGCGCCAGGCCAGCGGCGAACCACAGTGGCAGCACGCAGTAACAGGTCGCCAGCAGGGCGGTCGCCAGCAACCCTCGGTCCTCGATTGCCAGGCCCGGCAACGAATAGCCTACGGCGAGTGCCAGGTAGGTCACGCTGAACTCCACCCCTACGGGCTGGCGTAACCAGGCCTGGGAGGCGCCGACCGCCGCCGCACAGCACCCAAGCATGGCCCAGGCCTGGCCCGGCGTGACGGTCCCGCTCACCAGCGGGGTCAGGTTGGCGTTGGCCCGGTCCACCGCTTGGTCGCTTAGGTCGTTGAGGATCACCGCCACCCCGTAAGCAGCCACGATGAGCACTCCGCCAATGGCCAGCTGGACCCCCGGCGCGCCGAGGATCAGCCCGGCACCGACAAAGGCCACCAGGCTGGCCCGGTTGTTGGCCGGGCGGATCGAGGCCGCCAGGGCCAGCGCAGGCGCGCGGACGCTCATCCCTCGTCCGGCGGGTTGATCGCCAGATAGATGACGATGTATATGACCAGGGCGACCGCCAGGCCGGCGATCGTAAGGACCAAGATCGCCGTTGTCTTGACAAGCTGCCAGACCCCCATGGTCATACCCGAGGGGCGCCTGCGAGCCAGGACGACGATGGCGCAGACGAACGCGATTACGAAGCTCACGAAGGCGAAGCCGCCAACCCAAGGCACCACGAAAGCCAAGCCGGTGAACAGCGCCGCAAGGAGCATGACCACCACCATGGTGGTGGTGGCTCCAGTCCCAGCGGAGCCTTGCGCTGGCCTCCCGAGGTCCTCGCGTCCATGGGCCGGACGGTACCGTGGCAGCGTCATCGGGTCCGGCCCATTGGCTCAGTCTCTCACCAGACGACCAGCCCTGTCAGGACGCTCAGCGCAGCTGTCGCACCACCTAAAGTTCATTGCGACCACTGGCCGCCAGCCCCAACAGTTCGGCGGCGTGAGCCCGGGCGGTGGCGCTGTCGGGCTGGCCGGAGAGCATGCGCGAGACCTCCACCACGCGGCCCTCGCCCTCGAGCACCCTTAGCTCAGCCACCGCGCGCCCTCCCCTCATCACCTTGTCGACCACCACCTGTTGATCGGCGAACGCAGCGACCTGCGCCAGGTGCGTCACCACCAGCACCTGATGGCTGCGCGCCAGGGTCGCCAGGGCCCTGCCCACCGCCAGGGCGGCCTGGCCCCCCACTCCCGCATCGACCTCGTCGAACACCAGCGTCGGTTGCCGCTCGGGCTCAGCGTCCCTGGCGCCCTGGCCCGTCACAGATCCTGCGCCGTTCCAGTTGCCGAGGGCGAGGCGCACTGCCAGCATCGTCCGGGCCAGCTCGCCCCCCGAGGCGACCTTGGCCAGCGGGAGCACTGGCTCGCCGGGGTTGGCCCCCAAACCGAAGGTCACCTCGTCGCCCGCCCCCTCCCCCACCAGCACCTCGAAGCGCGCCCTGGGCATCGCCAGGGCATGCAGGTGGGTCTCGACCCGGACGGCGAAGTCGGCGGCCCCGGCCCGGCGGGCGCCCCCCAGTGCTGCCTCGGCGGCCTGCAGCCCGTTTATCAGCTGGAATCGCCTGGACTCCAGGGCGGCCACAGTGGTCTCGTGGGTTTCCAGCTCGCCGAGCTGGCGCCTCGCGTCGGCGGCATAGGTGATCACCTCCTCCAGGGTTTCGCCGTACTTGCGCCGTAATTGCATCAGCATCTGTCGGCGTGCCCGGACCTGCTCCAGGCGCGCGGGGTCGTCTTCCAGTGCCTCCACCAGAAGGCGTAGCTCTCCGGCGGTGTCCCCCAACTCCGACTGGATGCCGCGGAGGCGCTCGGTCGCCTCTTTTAGGGGAGGGTGGCCGGTGACTGCGGATATGGCCACGCCGAGAGCGCCGCTGGCACCGTCGGCGAGACTCCCGGTACCCTCACCGACCAGGTACGCCAGGCAGGTCTGTGCTGCGGAGCGGTGAGCGGTCGCCCGGGCCAGACGGTCCTCTTCGAGGGCCAGGTCGGCGTCCTCGGCGGGATCGTCAAGGCCCGCTCGATCCAGCTCGTCTATCTGGAAGGCCAGTAGGTCCACCTGCCGGGCGCGGGTCCGGGCGTCGCCGCCCATCGACGCAAGCTCTGCGTCCACCCGCTGGAGCGCTGCGCGCGCCGCGGCGCGCTCGTCGAGGCTTAATCCGGCGAAGGAGTCCAGGCTCGCCCGCTGTGCTGCCTGGCTGAGCAGGCTCTGGTGGGCGTGCTGGCCATGCAGCTCGACCAGCTGAGACCCAACCTCGGCCAGAGTTGAGATCGGTGCCATCCGGGAGTTGAGCCAGCCCCTGGACCGACCGACCGCCGGAACCGACCGGGCCAGCAGCACCTCGTCAGCCTCGGCTTCGCCGGTCTCGAAGCGACCCTCGACAAGGGCCTCGGTGGCGCCGGGGCGGACCAGGATCGGGTCGGCATGCCCCCCCACCAGCAGCCCCAGAGCCTCGACCACCAGCGTCTTGCCCGCCCCGGTCTCGCCGGTCAGCGCGGTCATCCCTGGTCCAAGACGCAGGCAAACCTGCTCGATCACTCCCAGGTCGCGAACCGCCAGCTCCACCAGCACCGGCGTCGGCCTCAGTACTCGGTGCGGTTGGGCAGGCCGAACTTGGCCCGCAGGATTGTGTGGAAGTCGTGCTCGCGGACACTCACCAGGCGGACCGGACGGGGACTGGACCGACACACGACCGCGGTGCCCGGCTTCAGTTCCTCCATCATCGCGCCGTCGACGATCAGCGCCGCCGACCTGGGCTCTACCACCTGCACCCGGACCTCCTCTCCTGGGTCCAGGACCAGGCTCCGGTCGAAGAGCATGTGCGGCGACACCGGAGTCACGATCATCGCCCGGAGCTGTGGCGAGGCGATAGGTCCGCGGGACGACAGATTGTAGGCGGTGGATCCCGTGGGGGTGGCCACGATCAATCCGTCGGCTACATAGGTGATGAAGGGCCGGCCTCCGATGCTGAGCGCCAGGCTAACCGCGTGACCCGAGTCTCGCTTCTCGACCACCACGTCGTTGAAGGCCATCTGGGAGACCTCCCGGGTCGAGGTGCCTTCATCCACCGAGACATCCAGCGCCATGCGCTCGTCAAGGACGTAGTCGCCGGCCAGGAATCTCGCCAGCGCACCCCGCAGGCCCGCGGGCTCCACCTTGGTCAGGTACCCGAGGTGCCCCAGGTTCACCCCGAGCACCGGGGTGCCCGAGCCGTGAACCAGGGCCACCGCGCGCAGCATCGTACCGTCTCCGCCAAGGCTGACCACCAGATCCGCCCCCTCGGGGCCGGCTCCCCCCGTGTCGGGGACGCCCGGGTCGGGGCGGCCGGTGTCGGGGCGGCCGGTGTCGGGGAAGCCCTCGGGAAGGCGAACCTGGTGCCCGGCTTCGCGCAGCCAGCACGTCGCATCACTCGCTAGCGCCAGCGCTTCTACGTGGCCGGGGTGGACCACAAAGGCCACGGTCGCCACCTCAGGCCCGCTCCCCCGTCAGGCCCGCTCCCGAGGCCGGGGACGTCTCCGACGACAGGCCCGCCAGGGCGGCGCCTTCTGCAATCGCTGCATCCAGGTCCAACCAAGCCTCACCGAGTGGCAAGTCCCCTGGTGCGCGGCAGTGCAAGAGGAACTCCACATTGCCCTGAGCACCGGTCAGTGGAGACGCCACGACGCCCGTGGCGTGCCCCCCGCAGGCCTCGAACGCCGCAATCACCCCTCGGAGCGTCCCTAGCCAGATCGCGGGGTCCCTGATCACCCCCCGCCCTCGACTCACCTCTGCCCTTCCTCCGTCCAGGTTGCCAGCCTCGAACTGCGGCTTGACCAGCACGACCACTTCGGCTTCTGGCGCCGCAAGCTCACCCAGCAAAACCGGAGCCACGGTGCGCAGTGAGATAAATGAAAGGTCCGCCACCACCACCTCATACGGAACCCCTCCGAGGTCCGCCAGCCGGGCGTCGCGCAGGTTGGTCCGCTCAGCCGATGTCACTCTCCGATCCTCCCGGAGCCGCTCGTGGAGCTGGCCCCTGCCCACATCCAGCGCCAGCACCGAGCTCGCTCCCCGCTGGAGCAGGCAGTCGGTGAACCCACCGGTAGAGGCCCCCGCGTCGAGGCAGCGCCTCCCCCTGATGTCCAACCCGAAGTGATCCAGCGCGGCCTCGAGCTTTTCGCCACCCCGGCTGACATACCTTGGCGGTGGGCCGCACAGCCGGATCGGCTCAGACGCAGCCACCATCCGGTTGGCCTTCCCCGCCGGCGCACCGGCCACGACCACTTGCCCGCTGGCGATTGCCCCCTGGGCCTGCTCGCGACTTGCGACCAGTCCCCGAGCCACCAATTCCACGTCGAGCCTCCGGCGCGCGTTCAGTGGGGTCAAGTCTTCCTGGGGGGCGCGCTGGTCGCCGAGCGGGCCACCGAGTCGGGCGGGGCGGACGAAATTAATCGAAGTGTCCTGCGCTCCCACTCAGCCACCAGCGTGCGCAGGTCGGGGGCCTCCACGTCCGGCGCGGGGTCTACCTGTCCGTGCCCCAATTTGGTGACCCCGGTCAGCACCAGGCCGAAAGGCACGCCGAGCCGGCGGGCGAGGAGGCCGTCGGTGTCGGGACGGTCCCCCACCAGGACCTCGACGTCGCTGACGGTGGCCGCGATGAGGGCAACCACCGGATCGTGGGGCTTGCCCGCCACTTCCGGGGTAGTCCCACTGGCGTAGGCGACCGCCGCCAGGATCGAGCCGGCACCAGGGATGGGGCCATCCCCGGTGGGATAGGTGGCGTCGTCGTTGGTGCCAACCAGGCGGGCGCCCCCCAGGACCGCCGAGGTGGCCGCCGCCAGCCTTGCGTAGTCAAAGTTGCGATGCCACCCGACGACCACCGTGTCTGCTGGACCTTCGGTGACCGTCTTGACCCCCCGGATCGCGAGCGCCTCGTCCACCCCTGGGCCGCCGCAGACCAGGGCGGTCGAGCCCGGCTCCAGCATCGAGGCGGCCGCCTGGGCGGAGGTGAGGACCTCGTTGGGGGCGGTCGGGATACCCATCTGGGCCAGCTGGTCGCGGTAGTCGTCCACCAGTCGTGAGGAGTTGTTGGTCACAAAGAGCACCTGCTTGCCCCGCTCCCGCAGCTCGGCCACCCCCTCTGCCGCCCCCGGTATGGGCCGGGAGGCCAGCCACACCACTCCATCGAGATCCAGGACCCAGGTCACGGCTTACATCGTAGGGGTCCGGCCTGACAGGCACAGACCGGCGGCGGCTGGAGTTCGCCCGAGGTTGTGGTAGGCCGTGGGCATGCCGCGCTTCGAGCCCTTTGCAGGACTGCGCTACGACTTGGCGATCCTGGCGGCAGCTGGCGTGTCCATGGATGACGTCATCGCTCCCCCCTATGACGTGATCGACCAGGCGAGCCGTGCCCAGCTGGCGGGCCGCTCGGACTACAACGCGGTGCGTCTGGAGCTCCCCGAACCCGCTGATGACCTGGATCGGTACGCCTCGGCCGCATCCCTCCTCGCCGCCTGGCGTGAGGCCGGGGTGCTCCTGGTGGACCCCGAACCGGCCTTCTACCTCTACCGGATGACCTATCCAGACGGGGACGGCGGGGTCAGGCAGACCGAGGGGATCATCGGCGGGCTGGAGGTCTCCCCCGCCGAGAGCGGCGCGGTGCTCCCGCACGAGCGCACGATGCCAAAGCCCAAGAGCGACCGGCTGGACCTGCTGAAGGCCACCGGGACGAACCTCTCGCCGGTCTGGGGACTCTCGCTGGCCAGCGGGCTCTCCACCGCCTGCGGGGCCGCGCTGGCTGGGGGCACGGCGGCTGGGGACACGACGGCTGGGGCCGCGCTGGCTGGGGCCACGCTGGCTGGGGACACGACGGCTGGGGCCGCGCTGGCTGGGGCCGCGCTGGCTGGGGGCACGGCGGCGGCCGACACTACGGCTGTCGATGACGAGGGGGTCACGCACGAGTTGTGGCGCATCACCGATCCCGACGTCATCGCCGGGATCTCCACCGTGGTTGCCTCGGCGCCAGTAGTGCTGGCAGACGGGCACCACCGCTACGAGACGTCGCTGGCGTACCGCTCCGACCGCCAAGCAGAATCGAATGGCGGTGCGGGTGACTACGACCTGGTGATGGCGCTGGTGGTCGAACTCGCGGAAGACCAGCTGACGGTGGGTCCGATCCACCGACTCTTGGCTGGCTTCCCCCCTGGATTCGATCTCTTGAAGGCGCTGAGCACCGGCTTCGAGATTCGCCCCGGAAGTGTCGCCGGCTCCGGTTCCGGCTCCGGGCCTGGCTCCGGGCCTGGCTCCGGCGCTGGCTCCGGCCCTTCGGTGGCCAGCACTCTGGCCAAGGCCGGCGGACCGGCCCTAATCACTCCAGACGGGACCTGGTTCCTCGCCGCTCGGACCTCGCTCGCCGAGCGGGCCGAGGACGACCTCGATTCCAGCCGCCTGGACCTGGCGCTGGCGGATCTGCCGACGCACGAGATCTCCTACCACCACGACCCGGCCGAGGTGGCCCGGCTGGTCGCGGCGGGACGGGCCCAGGCCGGGCTCCTCATCCGGCCCGCCACGGTGCCAGTCATCGCCAGAGCTGCAGGGGAGCGCCGGCGTTTGCCGGCCAAGAGCACCTTTTTCACCCCCAAGCCGCGCACGGGGATGGTCTTCCGCCTGGTTCGATAGAGGATATGACCACCGATCTGGGTCCACTCGGGCCGCCGCCCCGACGGGTCCACCCGCGGGCCATGCTCGGCCCCGACAGCGTGGCGGCGAAGCTGATGCTCAACCCCCTGACCCTGCTGGGCGGACCGAGGGCGCTACTCCTCCAACTCGCCCACCCGTTGGTGGCCGCCGGGGTGGCGGACCATTCCAGCTTTCAACAGGCCCCGTTCGACCGCCTCCTACGCACCCTGTCCACCCTCGGGACAGTCGCGTTCGCCTCACCGCAAGCCTCGGGCCGCGCCCTGCACGCCCTGTCCGACACCCACCGCACGGTGCGAGGCCGCAGCCCCGAGGGCCGCGCGTACTCTGCTGGGGACCCCCGCCTCGCGACCTGGGTCCACGCCACCATCGTGGACAGCTACCTCGCAGTCGACCGACGCTGGGTGGGCTGCCTCCAAGAGGACGAACGCTCGGCATTCTACCGCGAGACCCTGATTCTTGGTCGCGCCTTCGGCGCCCGAGTGACCCCTGATGCCAACCTGACAGGTCCGGAACCATCCCCGGAACGCAGTGTCTGGCGGCTGCCGGCGTCGCTGGCAGGGTTCGAGGCCTGGATGGGCGAGAGAATGGGCGAGCTCGTGGTGAGCGAACAGGCTCGTGCGATGGCCTTGGATGTCATGCGCCCGCCGCTCTGCGCCCAGTGGGGCGCGCTCGGACGTGAGCGGGGAGCCCTCGGCAGGCAAGGTGAGTGGCTGGGTCGCCAGGCTGAACGCCTCGCCTGGCCGTTCATGGAGGTGGTCACCGCCGACCTCCTCCCCCTGAGCCTGAGGGACGGCTACGGGCTGGGGACACCTATGCCTCACCGTCGCCAGCCAGCGAAGCTGGCTCTCGGAGCCACATGCGGGATCGTTCGCCAGCTGAGCCCACTCGCCCAAGTGGGCGGACCCCATCCGGATCGCCCTACCCGAGTCGCCGCGTTTCTGAGCGGTTGCAGGATCGGCGTGCCCCACCAAGGTACCGCCGGCCGTGGCCAAGGTCAGCCCCGCGATGCGGCGAGGCGTTCCCCCTTGCGCCTGGCGATCTGGCCGTAGGCGCTCATCCATGCGACGAGTACCCCTGCCAGGGCGTACGGGGCAATCCTGTTGAAGCTGAGCGCCGACGCGGTCGACATGTACTCCGCAATCACGAATGTGGCCACCGCCTCCAAACCGAACGCCACCCCCCACACGCCGGTCATCACCCTGAAGGCGTGCCGGAAGCCCGGGTACTTCCACCGGTCGGCGAAGTCCCGTCCTTTGGGCGTGTCCTCACCCATGAACTCCAGGGCGAAGCGGAACATCAGCGGCCTCTTCGCTCCCAGTGACAACAGGAGGACGATCGCGAAAGTCCCCAAGGGAGGCCAGCTGGGAGGCCGCACCCTGTTTCGGATGCTGGACGACCTGGGGATGCCCCCTACGGCGAGCAGGTCAGTGCTCCTGCGGATGCGGCGTGACGGCTGGCTCAGCTCGGAGCGGCGGAACGCTCCGGTAGGGAGGCCAGCTATCGCTTGGCACCCGCGCTGGAAGAGGCTCAGACCCGGATGGAGCGTCAGCTCAGGGGAAATCGCCCTGATTGGGGCGGGTCATTTGGCGCAGTGCTATACGGGGTTCCCGAGCAGTACCGGGCCTTCCGCGACCGGCTACGCCGTTCGGCGCGGGCAATCGGCTACGAGAGCCTCCGACCCGGACTGCTGGTGGCAAGCTCGGACCGCTGGGGCGAACTGGTCCAACTGATCCCAGATACACCTGAGGGCGCCCAAATGATCCGAGCCAGCCTCTCCATGCCAGCGGCGGAAGCTCAGAGCCTGGCTTGCCGGCTCTGGGACCTCGAGGCCCTGGCCCACCGGTACCGGAGCGTCCTGGAGCGAGCGTACGCTCAGATGGAGGAAGTCCGGCTGAACCCACCCCACGGGGTGGCGGCCCTGCGCTCCTTCGCCGACACCACCCTCCCGATCTTCGAGGCAGCTTCCGCCGACCCGGACCTGCCAAACGAGCTGCTCCCTACCAGTTGGCCCGGCTTCGACACAGGCGCCGCACTGGGCCAGGCGTTCTACCTTTTCGGACCGTTAGTGGAGCCTTACCTGGAGTCACGGGCCAGATAGGGGGGCCACCTAACCAAACGAGCCGGTCTCTCGCTCAGGCGACGGTTACCGACGCGTCCAGGTAGACATCCTGGATGGCGTTGAGGATCTCCACGCCCGCAGCCGTGGGGCGCTGGAATGCCTTGCGACCGGAGATCAGCCCGGTGCCCCCCGCGCGCTTGTTGATCACCGCGGTACGCACCGCCTGGGCCAGGTCGCCCGCACCCGAGGACTCGCCACCGGAGTTGATCAGCCCGACACGCCCCATGTAGCAGTTGGCCAGCTGCCAGCGGGTCAGGTCGATGGGGTTGTCGGTGGTCAGGTCGCTGTACACCAGCGGGTCCGTCCGCCCGTAGCTCAATGCGGTGTACCCGCCATTGCAGGTGGGGAGCTTCTGCTTGATGATGTCAGCCTCGATGGTCACGCCCAGGTGGTTGGCCTGGCCGGACAGGTCAGCCGACAGGGAGTAATCCGTGCCGTCGTGCTTGAACGCGTTGTTGCGCAGGTAGCACCACAACACGGTGAACATCCCCAGGCGATGGGCCTCGGCAAAGGCCTCGCCCACCTCTTGGAGCTGGCGCGTGCTCTGCTCGGAGCCCCAGTAGACCGTGGCGCCGACAGCCACCGCCCCCTGGTCGAATGCCTGGCGGGCGGTCGCAAACATGGTCTGGTCTGCCCGGCCGGGGTAGGTGAGCAGTTCGTTGTGGTTGAGCTTGAGCAGCAGCGGGATCTTGTGCGCGTAGCGACGGGCCACCACTCCGATCGTCCCGAGCGTGGTGGCGAAGGCGCTGCAACCCCCCTCGATCGCCAGCTCGCAAAGTCTCGCGGGGTCCAGGTAGGCGGGATACTTGGCGAAGCTGGCCGCAGCGGAGTGCTCGATGCCCTGGTCGACCGGCAGGATGGAGAGGTACCCGGTGCCAGCCAACCGCCCGGTGTTGAAGACCTGCGCCATGTTTCGCACCACCGCCACCGGCCGGTCGCTATCGCGCATGGTCCGGTCGAGGTGGTCCGGCCCGGGGAGGGTCAGGTCTTCCTTGGGAATGGTCTTGCAGGTGTGCTCCAACAGGGACTCGGCCTCGTCCCCGAGCAGTGCTGCGATATCCATCTGACTCTCCTTCTCACTTCGACGGCAGGCTAAGGGTGGAACGGCTCAGCGCTGGAGCGGGCACAGGCGCAGCGCCCGCGGCCCTCGCCGCAGCCTCAGCCAGCTTACTCTTACGGTGACCAGCACACGCAACTGCGCGGAACGCGAAGCAGCTGGAGCTGCGTGGCCCGTAGGCGGCAAGCACTGACTAACATTGGGTGGATGCACGAGACGGCGGTTTCTCAAGCCATCTTCGACACCGTGAGCCGAAATGCAGAGGGCCAGCGGGTGGAAAGGGTCGACGTACGCATCGGGCATTTTCGCCAGGTAGTTCCCGACGCCCTTGTGTTCGCCTGGGAGATGCAAGTCATGGGTACCGAGCTGGACGGGACCCTGTTGGTTGTCGACCATGTTCCCGGCGTAATCGAGTGCAGGACCTGCGGGGCCTCGACCACGCTTGAGGACCCGATCCTCCTCTGCGGCTCGTGCGACAGCGCCGACGTCAAGATGGTCAGTGGCGAGGAGTTCACGATCACCTCAATCGACCGGACCAGGGAGGTCACCTAATGGGCCGCTTCCACCCCCACGCCGACGGCACGATGCACCAGCACGACCACGCAGAGCACGACCAGCGTGATGTCGGCGACCACAGCGGCTACGAGACCGAGACCGAGCACGTGATGATCCTCCAGAACATCCTGGCCGAGAACGACCGCACTGCGGACCGTAACCGGGCAGACTTCGCCCGAGCGGGCGTCACTACGGTGAACCTGATGTCCTCGCCGGGTGCGGGCAAGACCACCCTGCTGCGGCGGACCATCACCGAGTTGGGCGGCACCCTCAAGATCGGCATACTCGAAGGCGACATCGCCACGAGCATCGACGCCGATCGCCTGGAAGGGCTGGGCGCAGCGATCTCGTTGGTGAACACCGACTCCGGCTTCGGCGGCGAGTGCCACCTCGACGCTCCGATGGTCCGTTCGGGCCTAAGCCGGCTCCCCCTTGATGCCCTCGACCTGCTGATCATCGAGAACGTCGGCAACCTTGTCTGCCCCGCTGAGTTCGACGTCGGCGAGCACGCCAAGGCAATGGTCTTTTCGGTGACTGAAGGGGAGGAGAAGCCGCTCAAATACCCGGTAATGTTCCGCTCCTGCGAACTGGTACTCATCAACAAGGTCGACCTGCTCCCCTACCTCGACTTTGACCTGGACCTGTTCCTCGCCAACCTGGCCAAGGTAAACCCGACCGCCCGTCAGATCCGGCTCAGCGCCCGGACCGGCGAGGGCATCCCCGAATGGTGCGAATGGCTTGCCGGCACCCGGACACGGGTCAAGGCGGCCTGAGGATCACAGGTGCTGGATGATCCGCCCCATCCAGGGTGGTTCCCCCGCAACTGGCACTCACCTACTCCCGATCTGCCCGCCGTTGGCAACTGAGGAGTTCTAGCCGTACTGAGGAGTGCTACCCGTCTGCACCACGGGTAGCACTCCTCAGTACATATCGTGCGACCACTCTTGCGGCCTGCAAGGACCAGTCCATCGACGGGATTGGGATTGAGTTCAATCTCCAGCGTTGCATGAAATAGTCGGGGGCTTGCCGGCCACATAGGAAAGTGAAGGGCCAACTGGCGCCCACCGTGACCGACTGGCGACTGGAGTGCTGAGGATGAACGACCAAGATCACCCGGAGCACAGCGACGACCCCGAACACCTCAGTGCCCTCTTCCGGGATCATTACGACGCGGTATTGGCCTACGCACTGGCGCGTGCCCCGGTGGAGCTGGCCAAGGACGCCGCTGCCGAGACCTTCACGGTGGCCTGGCGCCGACGCGCCGAACTCCCGGCCGAGCCATTGCCCTGGCTCATCGGAGTGACCCGCCGGACCCTTGCCGACGCCCGCCGCTCGAGTAGCCGGCTCTCCTCGCTTCGCTCCAAGCTGGCCGCCCAGCCCATGGCGCTGGGGCTGGTCCGGGACCCGGCAGACCAAGCAGTCGAGCGGGACGAGGTCATGCGGGCACTGCGAAAGCTCTCGCCCAGTGACCAGGAGGTCCTCACCCTGGTTGCCTGGGACGGCCTGAGCAACGCCGAGGTCGCCGAGGTGGTCGGCTGGAGCCAGCAGGTGGCCGCGCTGCGGCTGCACAGAGCCCGCCGTCGCTTGCAGGCGGCCCTGGAGATGCCCGGCCCAGATTCGGTCAGAAACGCGAACCGTGCGACAAAGAGCACGCAAGAACCTTCGAACGCCCCGATCCATGACCACTTCCTAAGGAAGGAGATCATATGAAACCCCAATCGGCCCCCGAGCTCTCGCGCCTTGCGCAGGCTCGGCCATCCATCGCAACCCGGACCCATGCCGTGAGCGACTCCTTCGACCGGCAGCGATTGCTCCAACGGATCGCATCCGATCCCGAGGTCCCGTTGCTCCCAGGCCCGCGACGCCGTCCGGGCAAGGTGATCATGGCTGGCTCAGCGGTCGCCGCCGCTGGTGCCGTCGCCGCCGGGTTGGTGATATTCGGAGGTCCAGCCCCAGCGCACATCGTGAACGTGGCGGGCTCCGGCCAGAAAGGCCGGGGCCCCGGTGGGCGAACCATGGTGGTGCGTGACGCCGCATACGTCGCCGCCCAGGCTCTGGGCGCCATGAACGCCCCCAACGAGGCCATCCTGGAAACCGAAAGCAAGTTGGTAGCCGAGTGGCATGGCCTGGGGAGCAGCTCCAATAAGCAGTGGCAATACCCGCTGGTCCCGTCCCCCGGCCAGGAGGTGCAGATCTCTAGAACGGAAGCATCTGCCTCCGGGCAACCGATCTCGGCCTCTTCGGAGAAGGTAACCCAGCCGTCCCAGCCCATCACCCAGCCAACACCGAGCCAGACGTCAAGCTGTCCCAGCGGAACTATCGGATCGTTCACCGATATCGAATACACCTCCCGGACCTGGTCCTCCGGTCCCTGGTGCGTGCGCCCGGGCGACCTCAACACCCCAAACCCGCTCAGCGCCCCCGCGCCCTCCAGCGCAGGCGGCACCACTGAGAGCATCCAAGCCGAGCTGGCACAGGGTGGCTGGACAATCGTGGGCCACCCCACGATCGATGGCCAACGCAGCATCGAGCTGTCCTCCTCCCGCTATGTCCTGCAAAACGATCTGTGGGTCAGTGCCACCACTTACCTGCCAATCAAATCCACCTTTGGGGGGCCGAAAGCGGGCCAGCCACCGAGTCCTTACTGGAACATAACGACCACCTACACCTACCTCCAGCCCACGACAGCGAACCTGGCACATCTCACGGTTGCGATCCCCGCTGGCTTCACCCAAGTCAGCTCGGGCCCGGGGTGAGCCCTCAAGCTCCTTGCCTTCACCTCGGGCAGCTAAGAGAGGAGTGCGCGACCCACCCCTGGGTTCATCGTGGGGGTTGCCGAAGCGTTCATTGGGCAGAGGACTGCAAAAAGCGCACGCCATTGCCCAATGAACGCCCGGGCGCTACTTCTCGGCGGGTTTAGGGCCGGTGCCGTCGGCCCGGGGCGGGCCACCTGAACCGGCCGAAAGGCCCAGGTCCCGGAGCGCCCCGGCCGAAAGCGGCTTGGGGGCGCCGGTCATCGGGTCCGAGCCTGACTGGGTCTTGGGGAAGGCGATGACCTCTCGGATGTTCTCCTCACCCGCAAATACCGCCACCAGCCGGTCGATCCCCACCGCAAACCCGCCGTGGGGCGGCGCCCCGTAACGAAGCGCTCCCAATAGGAACCCGAAGCGCTCCTCCGCCTCCTCGTCGCTTATCCCGAGGGCAGCAAAGACCTGGGCCTGCACCTCCGCCCTGTGGATCCGGATGCTGCCCGAGCCCAGCTCCCAGCCGTTGAGCACCAGGTCGTAGGACTGCGAGCGCACGCGCAGGGCGTCGCTGGCCAGAAGGTCCAGGTCCAGAGGGTTGGGCATGGTGAAGGGATGGTGCGCCGCCACTGGCCGACCGGCCTCGTCGAGGCCTTCGAACATGGGAAAGTCGGTCACCCAGACGTAGCGATGTGGCCCCTCCCCGACCGGCGGCCGCCCCAGTTCGACCCGCAAGGCGCCCAGGACTTCACACGCCCGGAGGTGCTCGTCCGCCACGACCAGGACCAGGTCGCCAGCAGCAGCCCCGGTGACAGACAGGATCCCGGCGACATCCGCGTCCGAGAGAAACTTGGCCACCGGCGACTCCACCACCAGCCGCCCGGCGGCACCACCCGAACCGGCGGCACCAGCCGAACCGGCGGCACCAGCCGAACCGGCGGCACCCGCCGAACCGGCGGCACCATCCGCACCGGTGGCACCATCCGCACCGGTGGCTGGGACGACCCGCAGCCAGACCAGGCCCTTGGCGCCCAGCTCTTTCGCCCTCTCCACCAAGGCGTCCATTCGCGCCCGGCCGAGGCCGCCCTGACCGGAAACCACCAATCCCTTCACGCACGGCGCGTGGAACGCCCGGAACGCCGATCCCCCCACCGCGGCGGTCAGCTCCACCAGCTCCATGCCAAACCGCAAGTCCGGCTTGTCGGTGCCGAAACGGTCAAGTGCTTCGGCCCAGGTCATGCGAGGTATCGACGGCGGTCGCTCGCCGGTGGCCACCTCGGCCGCATCCAGCACCGCCTCGGAGACAAAGGCCATCACCTCCGCCTGGCCGACAAACGACGCCTCCACGTCCAGCTGGGAGAACTCGAACTGCCGGTCGGCGCGCAGGTCCTCGTCGCGCATACAACGGGCGATCTGGTAATAGCGGTCCACGCCGGCCACCATCAGCAGCTGCTTGGCGATCTGGGGGCTCTGGGGCAGGACGTAGAACGAACCCCGATGGAGTCGAGACGGCACGGCGAACTCCCGTGCCCCCTCCGGGGTGGGGGTCCACAGCAGTGGGGTCTCCACCTCGGTGAAGCCCTGGCGTTCCATGGCCGCTCGCAGGGCCGCGTTCACCCGCGACCGGAGCCGGAGGTTGGCCAGCATCCGATCCCGGCGCAGGTCCACGTAGCGGAAGCGCAGCCGGGTGGCCTCGTCGGCCTCCACCCGGTCGGTCACCGGGAACGGCGGGGGCTCGGCAACCGAGAGGATCTCCACGCTGCACTCCCCCAGCTCCACTTCGCCACTGGCCAGCGCGGGATTGACCGTCCCGGCCGGGCGCTGCCTCACCGTCCCGCTGACTCGCAGCACGTACTCCGCCCTCAGCTCCGACGCCCCGTCCACCACGCACTGCACCAACCCGGTGCGGTCCCGCAGGTCCACGAAGGCCAGGTGCTCGCCGTGCTGGCGCCGCCGCGCGACCCAACCGCAGACCGAAACCGCCAGCCCCACGTCGCCCAACCCGAGCCGGCCGCACCATGCGTCGCGCATCCCGACCGCGGCGTGGAAGCTGCCGACGGGAGAGGGCACGTGGCCTGGGGGGGCAGCGGCAAATTTTACAAAACCGTCGGTGGGGGGCACCGAAGCGAACTTAGCCGCCCGCGCCTGGCAGTACCCGGTAGACGTCGAAGACGCTGTCCAGGGCTTTGATCGCGGTCAGGAGCGAGTCGAGGTGGGCGGGGTCGGCCAGCTCGAAGTCGAATCGCATCCGGCTCACCCGGTCGTTGCCAGTGTGGGTCGAACAGGCCAGGATGTTGAGGTGGTTCTCCGACAGGATCCGGGCCACGTCGGCGAGCAGGCGTGAACGGTCCAGCGCCTTGACCTCGATGGAAGCCTCGAACACCCCGCCGGTATCCCGGTCCCACTCCACCTCGATCACGCGCTCGCGGTGCCCGGCTACCAGCGACATGGCGTTGGCGCAGTCGGCCCGGTGGACCGAGACCCCCCTACCCCGGGTCACAAACCCGACGATTGCGTCTCCGGGCACCGGGGTGCAGCACCGCGAAAGCCGGATCATCATGTCGTCCAGACCCTCCACATACACCCCGGAGTGCCCTCGCCGGCGCTCGGTGCGCATCGGACGGTGGACCGTCGCGGGTAGCTGCTCCTCGAAGTTTCCCCCACGCAGCTCGGCCGCCAGTCGCTGGGCCAGCCCGCGAGCCGAGGTGTGCCCCCCTCCGATCGCCACGTAAACCGCGTCCAGGTCCCGGTAGCCCATCTCAGCGATCAGGGTGGCGAGCGGCTGGGAAGCAGCCAGGCGCTGGACCGGCAGGCCCTCCTTGCGCAGCGCCTTGGCCAGCTCCTCGCGGCCCGACTCGATCGCGTCCTCACGCAGCTCGTGCCGGAACCACTGGCGGATCTGGTTCCGGGCCCGTGGTGTCGCCACGATCTTGAGCCAGTCCCTCGACGGCCCGGCATCTGCCGCCTTGGAGGTGAAAACCTCCACCGCATCGCCCGACCGCAGCTGGGAGTCGAGCGGTACCAGCCGCCCGTTGACCTTGGCCCCGATGCAGCGGTGCCCTACCTCGGTGTGGATGGTGTAGGCAAAGTCGATCGGCGTCGCCCCGGTCGCCAGGGTCACCACGTCTCCCTTGGGGGTAAAGACGTAGACCTCGTCCATCTCCAGGTCGCCCTTGAGGGTCTCCAGGAACTCCACCGGGTCCGGCGTATCGGCCTGCCACTCAACGATCCGCTGCAGCCAGCCGATGTCCTCCGCCGAGGAGCGTTCCTTGTAGCTCCAGTGCGCGGCGATCCCGTACTCGGCCTGGCGGTGCATCTCAAGGGTGCGGATCTGGACCTCCAGGGGCTTGCCCTGCGGGCCGACCACGGTGGTATGCAGGCTCTGGTAAAGGTTGAACTTGGGGGTGTTCAGGTAGTCCTTGAACCGACCCTGCACCGGGCTCCAGATGGCGTGGATAGACCCCAGTGCCGCCCAGCAGTCCTTTTCCGTCTCGACCAGCACCCGGATCCCCACCAGGTCGTAGATGTCATCGAACTCCTTTCCCCTCACCACCATCTTCTCGTAGATGCTCCACAGATGCTTGGGCCGGCCGGTGACCTCACCCGTCACGCCCAGCTCGGCGAGCCGCTCACGCACCGAGCCCAGCACCTGGGCCAGGTAGATGTCCCGCTCGGGCGCCCGGGTGGCGACCATCTGCTCAATCTCGGCGTAGCGCTTGGGGTGCAGGGTGGCGAAAGAAAGGTCCTCGAGCTGCCAGCGGATGTCCTGGATCCCAAGGCGGTGCGCCAGGGGCGCGTAGATGTCGAGGGTCTCCTGGGCGGTCCGGCGGGCCTTGTGCTCCGGCATGGCCGCGATCGTGCGCATGTTGTGCAGCCGGTCGGCGAGCTTGATCACCAGCACTCGCCAATCCTTGGCCATCGCAACCAGCATCTTGCGCATGGTGGCGGCCTGCTGGGCCTCTTTGGAGTCG
Organism: Acidimicrobiales bacterium; assembly: GCA_050744225.1. GTDB lineage: Bacteria > Actinomycetota > Acidimicrobiia > Acidimicrobiales > JAJPHD01 > JAVKSL01. The sequence goes on from JBOGGT010000008.1 coordinate 25,270, forward strand.
AAGTGGAGCCGGTCCAGCTTGGTCACCCCGTCGACGATCGCAGCCACCTCGGGACCGAACTCGGACTCCACACTCGACAGCGCCATCCCGGTGTCCTCGACCGCGTCGTGCAGCAGGGCGGCGGCAACGCTGCGCTCGTCCAGGCCAAGCTCTGCGACCACCGTAGCCACCGCCAGCGGATGGGTGATGTAAGCATCCCCGGAGAGCCGGACCTGGCCTGCATGTGCCAGCTCAGCCGCCCGGTAGGCCCGACGCACCAGGTCCAGGTCCAGCTTGGACCCGCTCGCACCGGTCTTGGTCCCGCCGGCCCCGCCGGTCTTGGCCCCGGTGACGCCGGCCTTCGTTCCTGCGGCTTCATTCTTGGCCCCGGCACCCCTCAGGCCCCTGGGGACCACACGGGTCGGCTCGTCCAAGCGATGCACCCGGAGGGCCTCCAGCACCGGGGCCACCGGCCCGTCCTCGTCCGCTACCGCCACCTGACGCCGCCAGGGCATGACCCTCTCCACGACTAGGAGTACTCCACCAGGGTGGCAACCTCGTACCCGTCCAGCTGGCTGCGACCCCCGAGGAATCCCAGCCCGATGACGAAGCCCAGCCCGATCACCTTGGCTCCCAGGCGCTCCACCAGGTGTGCCGCCGCCGCCGCGGTCCCCCCGGTAGCCAGCACATCGTCGACCACGACCACCGTGTCCCCCGCACGGAGCGCGTCACGCTGGACCTCCAAGCGCGCCGAGCCATACTCGAGGTCGTAGGCCTCTGACTCCACCGGCCCCGGCAGCTTGCCGGCCTTGCGCAGGGGTACGAACCCGGCCCCAAGCTCCAAGGCGACCGGGGCGGCCACGATGAAGCCCCGCGCCTCGATCCCGCACACCTTGTCCACCCCGAGCGGTGCGAACCGCCGGGCCAACTCGCCAACCACGTATGCGAAGGCCTCCGCGTCGGCCAGCAGCGGGGCGATGTCCTTGAAGACCACCCCGGGGCGCGGGAAGTCGCCCACGTCCCTGATACAGCCCCTCAGCCGGTCGGCGTTGCTCGCCATCCCCGAACACGCTACCGTTCGCCCGCCCGGCGCCGGGTCCCCCTTTTGAAGTAATTGGAGCCCCGTCGCGCCGCCCCCCGTTCCCACCCACGCCCCGTGAGCCCGCGCCGAACTCTGACCGGGGCTATCTGGCTTCTGACACTTGGTGCGACAGCTTGCTGGCTGCGATGAGGAAGATCGCGGTGTAGATGAGGTCGATCGGAATGAGCCCATACCGTCCGGTTGCGCCGGCGGCGAGGGCGTCAAGGGTCTGGGTCAGCGCGGTCAGTACCATCAGGCCAGTCAGGATGCGGCGCGCCCGTCGCGTCAGGGCATACAGCATCAGTGTGGCGACTGCCAGGTTGCGAGTGATGAAATAGTCGGCGTAGTTGCTCCCCGCGGTGTTGAGATGTTCTCCAGTTGCGAACAGGGCGAGCAACGCCCCGGTCGCGGTGAGCGCCGCCCCGAGGATCACCGCCGCAATCACCCACCATGGCCACAGGTCGGTACTGTCGGGCGTTACCGAGTCGGACACAGGGGTGACACTTCCCCTTACCCCGCCGGGATGCGGACACGGCCAGGGTTACTCCCGCGGAAGTAGGACCCCGCTTGACCGGCCTACGGACCTGCGCGCTCTCTTCCCGGGAAAGGGTCGCCGCCAATCTCGTAGGATCCTCGTCAGACCCTATCTCCCTTTGGGCCGCTTGGGTGGCCGCACCGAACGGCCCCCGGCAGAGTTCGAACTGGGCTTGGTGGTGGACTCGGAAGGAGTCGCTGGGGCCGGGACACCATTGGGTGAGCTGGGCGTGCGGCGTACACGGGTACCGCTCGGCCGGAGTCGAGGAGGCGCCTGCGGAGGTGCTTCCGAGCCCGGCCCGGGCGAAACCCTGTCCGGTTCGGTGGGTGGGCGGTGAGGCGCTTGGGCCGCAGCTGGGGATGCCGGAGCGGAGGGGGCCGAGGGCGCCGAACCCGCTGACGGCTTGGCAACCCCCGACGCAAGCCGGGCGCGTTGGCGTGGCGTAAGCCGGGGAACGCCACTCGGTCCCAGCACCACCGGCTGGGAGCCAGCCGAACCCGAAGTTTCACTTCGCGGCCCCATTGTGCCCGGACGGGTCGAGCCTCCGACGAAGGCGATCACCCCGGCCGGCGACAGCACCACGGGTCCCTGACCACGCCTGGCCAGGCGTTCACGGATTGTCCGGAACCGGGGCTCACGCTCCTTCAGGATGGCCAGCAGCGGCGAAGCGATGAAGATCGAGGAGTAGACCCCGCTGGTCAGCCCGATTACCAGGGCCAGACCGAACTCCTGTAGGGTGGTGGCACCCAGGATCTCCGCCCCGATCACCAGGATCGACAGGATCGGCAGGATGGCCACTATCGAGGTGTTGAGCGAGCGCATCAGCACTTGGTTCATCGACAGGTTGACCGTATCCGAGTAGGTCAGCTTGCCGCTGGCGCCGATCCCCTTGGCGTTCTCCTTCACCCGATCGAACACCACGATGGTGTCGTAAAGCGAGTAACCGAGGATGGTGAGCACCGCCACCACCGTGTCCGGGGTCACCGGGAAACCCACCAGTGCGTAGATCCCGACGGTCACGAGCAGGTCGTGGAGAACTGCGACTATGGCGGAAACGGCCATCTTCCACTCGAAGCGGATCGTGATGTAGAGCCCGATAGCGATGAAGAAGATGATCACCGCCTTGACCGCCTTGTTGGTGACCTGGCCACCCCAGGTAGGGCCCACGGAGTTGACCGTCACCACGGAGGTATCCACGTGGGCGAGCTTGGACAGGATAACGCTCACCGAGTTCTCGGTACCCTGCTTGAACGCAGCGCTACCCTTCAGCTGGGACTCGACCTCCAACGTGGTCTTCTTCCCGTTCCCGACGGTGACGATGGTGGCGTTATGACCTACGTTTCCCAGGGCGGTCTTGACCTGGGGAATGGTCAGGCCGTTGTCGGGCACCTGCCAGGAGTACCCGCCCTTGAAGTCGATCCCGAAGTTGATCCCCCTGATCCCGAGAGCGGTCATGCCGGCGATGATCACCAGGGCAGAGAGGGCGAACCAGCGGCGCCGGCGCCCGACGAAGTCGAGGGCGGTCTCACCCCGGTACAGCCGACTCCAGAAGTGTCCCTTCGGCTGTGTAACGGGCCGTGACCCCTCTTCGGGGTCGGGCACAGGGGCGGCCGGGTCCAGGACCCCGGTCGCTGTCATTGCGCCCCGCCGGGTATCGGCTTGGGCGAGTGCCCGCCGCCAGAGGGCCGCAACCGGGAACCCGCCCCCGCGGAGCCGGCGGCGCCTTCAGCCCGGCCCAGGCCTCGGGCCACCCCGATAAAGGGGGCCTCAGTAAAGGTGCGGCTGCGTCCCAGCAGGATCACCAGCGGCCGGGTGAAGGTCCAGGCGGTGATCATATCCAGCAGGGTGGACAGTCCCAGGTAGAAGGCAAAGCCCTTGACCTGGGCGACGCTGAAGACCCACAGCACGACCGCGCCGATGAGTGAGACCAGGTCCGCGGCGATGATGGTGCGGAACGCCGAGGCGAACCCCTTGTCCAGCGAGGCCCCGACGCTCTTGCCCGAGCGCACCTCGTCCTTGAGCCGCTCGAAGAACACGATGTAGGAGTCCGCGATCACCCCCACAGAAACGATGAGCCCGGTGATGCCCGACAGGTCGAGGGTCAACCCGACCGAGGAATGGCCCAGGTAGGAGATGATCGCCCAAAGCAGGGCGGCAGTGGTCGCCAGGCCCAGCAGGACCACTATCCCCAGACCCCGGTAGTACCACACGGTGTAGGCCAACACCAGGGCCAGGCCCACGATCGCCGCAAAGATCCCGGCCACCAGCGACGCTTTGCCCAAAGTCGGGGAGACCGACTCCACGGTCTGTTGAACCAGCTGCACCGGCAGGGCCCCGTAGCGCAACTCCAGGGCCAGGTTCTGGGCCTGGGACTGGGTGAAGCTCCCGGTGATCTGACCCTGACCCCCGAAGCTGGAGAAGGCCGACTGGCGTGGCTGGATCACTGGGGCCGACTCCACCACCCCGTCGAGTACTATGCCCAGCGCTTGGTGGAAGGTCTCCTGGGCGATTTTGTCCCACTCGGGCGAACCCTTGGAAGTGAGGGTGAAGTTGACCTCCCACTGGCCGCTGGTGGTGCTCAGCCCGGCGGTGGCGGTCTTGATGATCGAGCCGGCGGCGAGGGCCGGACCCAGGATGTAGCGCCCCTGGACGACCCCGCCGACCTTGGTTCCGGGCAGCAGGACGCTGGCCGTCTTGGTGTCCAGATTTGACGGGGTGCTGGGCACGTTGGCGAAGTTCGTGGTGGCGGTGCAGGCCGGGGGGGCACCGGTCAGGACCGGCGTCTGCGCACCCTTTGGAACAGTCTTGGAATAGTCGGGAAGCGGCACGATGGAATAGGGGGTGGTCGTGTTCGGCGGGGGGCAGGTCACCTGGCGGAAGTAGAGCTGCGCGGTCTGGCCGATGATCGACAGCGCCTGGGCGCGGTCCTTGACTCCGGGCAACTCGACGGTGATGTCGGCGTTCTTGCCTTTGCCGGAGCTGAAGATGTTCGGCTGGGAGACCCCGAGGGCGTCGATCCGGTTACGTATGATGCCGATGGTCTCGTTGATCACTGCGGGCTTGACCGGATGCGCTGGCGACTCGACCACCGAAAGCCCGCCCTGGAGGTCCAGTCCCAGCAGTGGTGCCCAACCCAGCAGGATCACCGCCAGGAATCCCGCCATCGACACCGCCACGGTCCCGAGGACCCAAGCGAGCAGCCGGCCCTTCACCGGTAGTACCCGCCCGGGTCGCCGGAAGCCGTCAAGTGGGGGGCGCCCCTCACTCTCCCGACCGCTCTGTGGAGTTGCCGGGACCTGTGGCCACCCCGAACGCTGAGCCAAGGTCGGCCGGGTCGTGCGGCTCTTGCGCAGACCCGTCGACCACCACCACTTCGCCGTCCCCATCAGCCTCGTCCCCGTCGACTCCCGCATCGCCATCGACCCCCGCATCGCCATCGACCCCCGCGTCTTCCCCGTCAGCGTCGTCCCCGTCAGCGTCGTCGGGGTGGTACCCGTGCCACCCTCTCTCCTCGTCGTCTTCGTCGGATTCGTCGTCCTCGTCGTCCGGCCCTCCCATGTCAGTCGGCACGAGGGGCTCCACCTTTTGAGCGATGGCCCGGCGCAAGAACTCCATCTCCGTGTCCGGCGCGATCTCCAGGATCGCCCGTTCGGTGTCGATCGAGATCACCCTGCCCACTATCCCCCCGATTGTCGCCACGGTGTCACCCTCGACGATCGTCGTCTGGTTCTGGCGCTGGGCCTGCTGGCGCTTGCGCTGCGGACGCAGGATCACTAGGTAAGCGATCAAAAGCAACGGGATCACGTAGAGCAAGAGCTTGCTACCCGACGAGCCGGCGGCAGCCTTCGTGGTGGTGGCAGTGGTCTTGGACGCGGCAACAGCCAGCAGCGTCACCGAGTGCAAGAGGGTGGTGTGCATAAATGGAGGCCTTCGCCGGGAGATCGGACCACTAGACCCTAGCCCACCTACGCGCTCGGACCCGTGCGGGAGGGGGGCGGGGAAGGTTGAGCGCGCTATACGCGCTCTACCTTCCCCACCCCCCTCAGAACCTCAGTCGAACAGGCTCGCGGCGCTACTGGACGGTGGCGGCGCCAGGCCCAGGTGAGTCCAGGCCGCCGCGGTGGCCATCCGGCCCCTGGCGGTCCGAAGGATCAGGCCCTTCTGCAGCAGGAACGGCTCGTAGGCCTCCTCGACCGTGTCGGTCTCCTCCCCCACCGCGACCGCCAGGCTGGACAAACCTACCGGATGCCCTCCGAATCCCTGGCACAAGGCCGTGAGGATTGCCCGGTCCACCTTGTCCAGGCCCAGCTCGTCCACTCCGAACAGGTCCAGACCAGCCGCCGCGCTCTGAGCGGTCACCACCCCCGATCCGCGCACCTCGACGAAGTCGCGTACCCGCCGTAGGAGGCGGTTGGCGATTCGGGGGGTGCCCCGCGATCGCCCCGCGATACGCGCCGCACCGGCGGGCTCGATACTCACCCCCAGGATACGGGCGGCACGCATGACAATGGCCTCCAGCTCCGCGCTGTCGTAGTAGTCCAACCTGGCGACCATCCCGAAGCGGTCCCGCAGGGGGCTGGTGACCAGGCCCGTCCTGGTAGTGGCGCCCACCAGGGTGAACCGGGGCAGGTCCAGGCGAAGCGAACGCGCGGTGGGGCCTTTCCCGATCACGATGTCCAGGGCAAAGTCCTCCATTGCCGGGTAGAGGATCTCCTCGACCGCCCGGTTGAGCCGGTGAATCTCGTCGATGAACAGCACGTCGCCGTCGGACAGGTCGGTGAGGATGGCCGCCAGGTCGCCTCCTCGCAGCAGGGCCGGGCCGGAGGTGATGCGCAGGCCGGCTCCCATCTCCCCGGCCACGATCCCCGCCATCGTTGTCTTGCCCAGCCCTGGTGGCCCGGCGAACAAGATGTGGTCCACGGCCTGTCCCCGACGGCGCGCCGCCTCCAGCACGATGGCGAGGTGCTCCCGGACCTGGCGCTGGCCCACGAACTCGTCCAGGCGCCGGGGTCGCAGGCTAGCCTCCTCCAAGACCTCCGTCGGGTCCGCCGCTGGGTCCACGGAACGCACTGGGCCGGCCTTGCCCCGCTCTCGCCCGAGTGTCTCCCGCCGGGCGCTCGCGGGAGGCTCACTCATTGCGGCACCTGGCCTCGCGCGGCGAGCACCGCCATCACGCCCTTACCCGCCGGCGAGTGGCGGCCAGCTCCCGGAGTGCTCTCCGCAGGAGCTCCTCCACCGAGCCAGCGGCTCCACCCGAGCCAGCGGGGTCGGCGTTGCTCGGATCGGACAGGTCGTCGGCTTCCAGTGCACCGATGGCGGAGCGGATCTCCTCGGGGGCGTAGCCCAGGCTGGCAAGAGCGGCCCGAACCTCCGCCAGCGCTCCGCCACCCCCTGCGGGGTGGCCCGAAACGCGAATCTCCTCCCCGGCCCCAAGGCCGAGCCGCGAGAACCGGGGCTCGAGATCGATGAGCAAGCGAGCGGCCGTTTTGGCACCCACCCCCGGCACCAGGGTCAACGCCGCCGAGTCCCCTGCCAGCACTGCCCGACACAGGGCTGCCGGCGAGTGCACCGAAAGGATCGCCAGAGCGAGCGAAGGACCGACACCGTGAGCCGCGATAAGGCCCTCGAAGCACTCCCGGCCCTCCCGATCGGCAAAGCCGTACAGCACGATGGCGTCCTCCCGGACGTGAGTGTGGACATGCAGGAAAGCGCTCGCCCCGACGGTGATGCCGGACATGGCGGTTAGCGGAACCGACACTCGGTACCCGACACCCCCCACCTCGATCAGGACCTCGGAAGCGCCCAGCACCTCCATCACCAGGCCTCGGAGCGAGCCGATCACCGTTGGCCCCCGATCACCGAGCTGGCGGTCGCCGAGCTGCCGATCACCGTTGGCCCCCGATCACCGAGCTGGCGGTCGCCGAGCTGCCGATCACCGTTGGCCCCAGTTGCCGATCCCGCAGTCGCCAGTGCGGCGGCGATCCGGGCGCGTCCCGGCGCGAGGGTCAGGTGGCAGATTGCCAGCGCCAGAGCGTCGGCGGCGTCAGCCGGGTGCGGTCGAACATCGAGCCGACACAGCGTGGCCACCATCCGCTGCACCTGCTCCTTGGTTGCCGCGCCGTAACCGACCACCGCCTGTTTGACCTCGTTGGCGGTGTACTGCGCCACCACGCAACCCGCTTGGGCCGCGGCGGCCAGCGCCAGGCCGCTGGCCTGACCCACCGACATCGCAGTGCGCGCGTTGGTCTGGAAAAAGACTCGCTCTACTGCCACAGCATCCGGTTGCAGCTCCTCGATCAGGGATCGAAGCTCTCGGGCCAGATCGGCGAGGCGCCCGGGAAGCGGTGCGGTTGGGGCGGTGGTGATGACACCGGCGACGACCGCCTCGAACCCGCCCGGCGAACCCCCGCCGCGCTCCACCGCCCCGTAGCCACAACGCGACAAACCTGGATCGATCCCCAAGACAAACACTAGTTCTCAGCTTAGCCCACTGAACGCTCGCAATAGTGGATACCCCGAGTCCCGAGAGGAAACTGAGGAGTGCTACCCGTCCCCCAGGCGGGTAGCACTCCTCAGTTCGGCTAGAACTCCTCAGTTCGCAGGCCCGGCGCCCGAATCCCCTGAATCAGAGTTCCCCAGGGTCCCCAGGATCTTCAGAGTCCCCAGAGTCGTCGCGCCCGAAGCGCTGGCTGCGCAGCCAGGAGGTCACCTGGCGGGAGAGGGTCTGGACCCCGCCCGCCACGCTTTCAATGATCTCGACAAAGCGGGTCTGGTAGTGCGCTGATGCCCGCTTGAAGTCCTCCGTCGGCGGCGGCTCCTGGCCCCGGCGGATGTAGCTTCCTGAGCGGATCCGGTCAAAGTCGCCCTCCATCACCCACCGGCTCAGCTCGGTGACCCGGCGGACCGGGATCGGATGGGTGGACAGGATCTCCGACAAGAACCTCGAAGGCCGGCCGAGCACGCTTCCCGAGCTGGCGTACTCGTTCGCCTGGCCCACGAAGGCGTCGACGCTCATCCCCGGCAGGTTGCCCCCGGCCATGTGCATAAGCGACCGGCAGGTCACCATCGGGTCCCCCATCACCAGCGCCGAGGCCCGGTCCCCGCTCAGCTCCGCCGCCCGGTACCACTCCAGCATCACCAGCAGCAACGCCCTCACCGGCAGCACGCCGAGCGTGGACAGGGGCGCGGCGGCCAGCAGCTGCAGGACCAGCAGCACGGTCATGTAATGGGAGTGCTCGCACACCACGTGCCCCACCTCATGGGCCAGAACCGCCTGGAGTGCCTCCGCGTCGCCACTGGTGACCAGCCCTGAGTTCACCAGGACCACCGGTCGGACCGAACCGAAGGTCAGCGCGTTCAGGGTCGGGGCCTGCACGACGTACAGGGCCGGGCGAGACTCGACGTCCAGGGCCTCCAGGCAGGCCAGGTGGCTGGTCCACACTGTCCCCACCTGTCCGGGCCCCAGGCGGACGGCGTTGCCCAGCAGCCGCTGCGAGAGCGATTGCAGGAGGCCCATCGAGGCGAGCCGCTTGATCACCTGGTGGATCACCGGTATCGAGCCCAGCGCGGCGGTGGCGGCTCGATCTGCGGGGTGCTGGAAGGCTCGCGCGCTGATGCCCGGATACAGCGGGCCACGGGGCACGAGGGGCGCGCTATCGGACATGTGACAACGCTAACCCGGATTCGGGCCAATCGCGCGGCGCTCTCCTCCTACGAAGTGTCCGCCGCTTGTGCGAGGGCCTGGTCGAGGTCGGCCCACAGGTCCTCCACGTCCTCGATCCCCACGCTGAGCCGGCAAAGGCCCGGCGGCAGGGCCTCCTCCCCACGCCAGCGCCCCCGTCGCTCGATCAGGGTCTCCACGCCACCCAAGCTGGTGGCCGGCACAGCCAGGCGGACCGCAGCGCAGACCTGGTCTGCGGCCGCGGCCCCGCCAGCCACGTCGAAGGAGCACATCGCCCCGGCTCCGCTCATCTGGGTCATGGCCAGCGCGTGCCCAGGGTGATCCTCCAGACCCGGATACCGCACCACCTCTATTGAAGAATGTGCTCGGAGGCGCCGGGCAATCTCACCCGCGTTCGCCTGTGCGCGCGCAAGCCGCACGTCCAGCGTGCGCAGCCCGCGCAGTGCCAGGTAGGCCTCCAGCGGACCGGGGATGGCGCCGTGCATGGAGCGCCGCCCGGCGAGCGCGGCCACCCAGGCCGGGTCTCTGCTCACCGTGGCCCCCATGATCACGTCGGAGTGACCGGCGAGGAACTTGGTCACGCTGTGCACCACAATGTCCACCCCGAGGTCCAGTGGTCTCTGCAGGAGGGGGGTGGCGAAGGTGTTGTCCGCCACCACCACGATGCCCGGCGACACCGCCCTTGCCTCGCGCGACAACAGAGCCAGATCGCTGATCGCCATCATCGGGTTGGAAGGCGACTCCAGCCAGAGCATCGCCGCTCCCACGCAGGCGGCCAGCGTGGTCTCCACGTCGGTGGTGTCCACCAGCCGGTAGCCCAGCCGACCACGCGATGACTGGTCCGCGAGGAACGTCCGCGTCCCGACGTATGCGTCAGTGGGCACCGCTACTTGAGCCCCCACAGGCAAACTTTCAAAAACTGCGGCGATGGCACCCATGCCGGAGGAGAACACCAGCGCCGTTCCGCCCTCCAAGGCCCCCAGCACCTCCTCCACGCCCGACCACGCAGCGTTGCCCTCCCGCCCGTAGCTGAGTGCGCCGCCGCTGCGGTAGGTCGTCGATAGCGGGATGGGGGCGTTCACCGGCGCACCGGGAACCTCCGGTCCCCGCCCGGCGCTGACCACCACCGAGGCGGGCCTCAGAACGCGCCTTCCAGCACCTCTACCTTGCCGCCGAGGATCGAAACCACGTCGAATCGGATATCGCCCGGACCGGGAGCCGATTCACGCAGCCAGCGGGCCGCCAGGCGGTGGATCCTGGCCTGCTTCTCCCGGTTGACCGCCTCGGCCGGCACACCGAAGGCGTCGCTGGTCCGGGTCTTTACCTCAGCGAACACGTATAGCGAGCCCTGTCGCAGGATCAGGTCGATCTCGCCCTCGCGCCGGCGCCAGTTGCGAGCAAGCACCTCATAGCCATGCGCTTGGTACCACTTCGCCGCGATGCCCTCGCCCTGCATGCCCAGCCTCCGCCGCCAGCCTTCCGGGGTGGACGGGGTGCCCGGAACCCGGTCGTGCTCCCACTGCTTGGGTTTGGGGGTGGGTGTCCCGAGCCAGCCCTCTGGGCCAGTGCCGAGATCCTCGGGCTCAGGCACCGGTCTCGGGGAGCTCCTCGATGTTGACGTCCCGGCGGGTGATAACCCGGACGGAGGAGACGAAGCGCGCCGGGCGGTACATGTCCCAGACCCAGGCGTCAGCCATGCGCACCTCGTACCAGGTGCCCTCGCCTTTGGCCTCCAGTTCCACCTCGTTGGTCAGGTAGAACCGGCGCTCCGTCTCCACCACGTAGCGGAACATCGGGAGCACGGCGCGGTACTCCTGGAACAGGTCCAGCTCTATCTGGGTCTCGTAGCCCTCCAGGTCCTCGGCGCTCATCGCATCATCGAGCTGGGTATGCGCTTCTCCTTGGCTGCACCCCACTGACTTTAGACGGAATATGACCGGGCGCGCTGCTTCTCGCCTAGGCGGCTGCAGATACCGAGCCCAGCATGGCGATTGCACCCGACGCTTCGTGGTAGTTGCTGACCCAGTAGAGGGCGTGGCCTGAGGTCCAGTAGATCGTGGTGTGCTCACCGTCGCCTGCGTTGGCTATCGAGACCAGGCCGTGGCCTGCGGGCAGGCGAGCCGTCCGCATGAGGGCCACGAGGGCCGCTCCGCCGATGGTCCATGGTCGGTGCTCCTCACCCTTCAGATCCTGATGGAGCTGCGGTTCGAAGCTCTCCGGGTCCGTTGGCGAGAACTCGTGACCGGCTGGACGTCACTTCGTGGAAGGCAGACGCCTTTCCTTGATCTTGGCGGCCTTGCCGGTTCGGTCTCGCAGGTAGTAGAGCTTGGCACGCCGGACATCGCCGAGGGAGACAGGCTCGATGCGGGCCAGGATCGGGGAGTGGACGGGGAAAGTCCTCTCCACGCCGACCCCAAAGCTCACCTTGCGAACGGTGAAAGTCTCGCGCACGCCCGAGCCCTGCCTGCGGATCACCGCGCCCTGGAAGATCTGTACCCTCTCACGGGTCCCCTCCACCACCCGGACGTGAACCTTGAGCGTATCCCCGGGCGAAAAGTCGGGAATGTCGTCGCGTAGACTGTCGCGATCTACCAAGTCGGTGGGGGTCATGTGCTCTGATGCTCCTCGGTGGGGTCCGCCCTCGGGGAAACGGGGTCGCTGCAAGGGTAGTCGCGTCCCGGCCCCTCGCCCACCCCGCTCTCACGCCGGGTACTGTGCTGATCCTCGCTCTGGCCCTCCCTCGCCGAGACCAAGTCGGGCCGGCGGGCCAAGGTGCGAGTCAGGGACTGGGCGCGGCGCCAGGCTGCCACCCGGGCATGATCCCCCGAGCGGAGCACCTCGGGAACCTCCCACCCCCGGAAGTTGGCTGGTCGGGTGTAGTGCGGGTATTCGAGTAGTCCGTCGGCAAAGCTCTCCTCCGAGGAGGAGGCCACATTTCCCATTACACCCGGGACCAGGCGGGCAACGGCTTCTATGACCACCAGCGCCGCCAGCTCCCCGCCGGCCAGGACAAAATCCCCGACGGACAGTTCGCAATCTGCCAGGTGATCGGACACCCGCTGGTCGACCCCTTCGTAGCGGCCGCAGAGCAGGGAAAAGCCCTCGGTCCCCGCCAACTCAGCGGCCCTGGCCTGGTCGAAGCGGACTCCTCCCGCTGAGAGCAAGTAGAGCGGGCGGATCGGAATGACCGACTCGACCGCGGCGAACACCGGCCCTGGGGCGAGCACCATGCCGGGGCCACCCCCGAAGGGGGCATCGTCCACCGAGCGGTGCGCGTCGGTGGCGCCGATGCGCAGGTCGTGCACCCGGATGTCCAAGCCCCCAGCTGCCAGCGCCCTTCCTATCAGGGCTCCGGCACAGTAGCCAGCGACCATCTCGGGAAAGATGGTGAAGACCTCGATCCGCACTAGTCGAGCAGCCCGTCGGGGATGTCCACCACGACCGAGGGCCTTCCGGCTCTGTCACCCCGCCCTAGCACAAAGCACATCGGGATCAGTGCAGCGCTGTCCAGCACCAGCAGATCGCTGGCAGGGTTGGCCTCGATCGCAGCCACCGAGCCAAGGGTTGTGCCGGCGAGATCAAACACGAGCGCACCGATCAGCTCATGCACCCAGAGCGCCTCCGGATCTTCCAGGGGTGGTGCCATCAAGACAGCTGAGCGAAGCGATTCGGCTACTTGCCGATTCGTTACACCGGCGAAGCTGACCAGCCACCGGGAACGCGGCGGGTGGCTCGGGGCGGGCGGCCCGCCGAACCGCCTAGCAGTGAGGACCTCCAGGGTGGGTTGCTGGTTCGAGGGGGAACTGCCCTGATGCCGGATACTCAGGACGGAGCCTGGGTTCAATCGCTCCTCTCGATCGGTGACCAGCTCTACGACGACCTCGCCCTTGAGCCCGTGTGCCCTGACCACTTGACCCACCTCGAGCAGTCGACCATCCGGTTCAGGCAAGGTTGTCTGGGTCAAAGCGCTAGTCGACAACCTCGACCGACGCCTCCACGCCCTCGGTGGCGCCCGCGGCCCGCACCAGGGTGCGTATTGCCTGCACCACGTGGCCTCGCCTGCCGATCACCTTGCCCATGTCCGCCTGTGCAACAGTCACCGAGAAGTCGACCCTGTTGCCCCGCACATCCGCGTCGATGGCTACTGCGTCGGCGTCGTCCACGATGGAGCGCACGACAAAGTCGAGCACCGAACGCGAAACGCCTCCCACCACCCGGTTGCCGTCGGGCTCGTCGTCGTCGGGCTCGTCGTCGTCGGGCTCGTCGTCGTCGGGCTCGTCGTCGTCGGGCTCGTCGTCGTCGGGCTCGTCGTCGCCCAAGCCTCCGACCTCCTGGCCGGACTCGTCGGCGTCATCGAACTCGTCGGTGTGGTCGAACTCGTCGGTGTCCACCGCCTCGTGGATTGGCTCGGTCACTGCCGGGCTGTGACCCTCGCTGCTCGCAGCTCACCGAAGGACTCCCATGCGCCCGAGATCTTGAGCAGCTTCTCGACCGCTTCGGTGGGCTGGGCACCCACGGAAAGCCAGTGCAAGGCCCGGTCGTTGTTGATCTTCACCAGCGAGGGCTCGGAGCGGGGGGCATAGGTCCCGAGGATCTCGATGAACCTCCCATTCCGGGGGGCACGGCTATCGGCGGCTACGACCCGGTAGGTCGGCTGCTTCTTCTTGCCCATCCGCATCAAGCGGAGCTTTACGGCCACGTCGGCATCTCCTTCACATCAATCTGCTGGGACAGTCCCCGTAACGACGAAAGGTCACCTAGCGGGGTTGTGACCCGGCCTCCTCGCTTTGCCTTTCTTTTCGACTTGTTCGGTCCGCGCATTATGCCCACCGAACGCATCATCTTCTGCATCCCCTGGAACTGCTTGAGAAGCTGGTTTACTTCGTTGATAGTCGTCCCGCTCCCCCTCGCAACACGAATGCGTCTTGAAGACTTGAGTAGAGATGGGTCTCGTCGCTCGGCAGGAGTCATCGATGAAACGATCGCTTCGATCCTGCCCAGCTCCCGCTCGTCGATGTCTGCGTCCCGCATCTCTTTGGGCAGCCCCGGCATCATACCAAGGAGTCCTTTCAGTGGCCCCATCTTCTTCATCTGGGCGAGCTGCTCGACCAGGTCTTCCAGGGTGAAACGGCCCTCCTGGAGGCGCCCCACCGTCTTGACCGCCACCTCGGCGTCGTAGTTGCGTTCGGTAGTCTCGATGAGGGTAAGCATGTCACCCATGCCCAGAATCCTGTTGGCCATGCGGTCCGGATAGAAGGTGTCGAAGTCGGCCAGCTTCTCTCCGGTGGACGCGAAGGCGATCGGCTGGCCCAATACCTCCTTGACCGACAGGGCTGCACCGCCTCGTGCATCGCCGTCCAGCTTGGACAGGATCACGCCGTCGAGCGCGAGGGTTGCGTGGAACGCCTCTGCGGTGGTCACCGCGTCCTGCCCGGTCATGGCGTCGATCACCAGGAACGTGTACTTGGGCTGCACGGCCTCCGAAATCCGGCGCATCTCCTCCATCAGGTCGTTGTCAATGGACAGGCGACCGGCAGTGTCGATGATCACGACGTCACGGCCCCGCCGCTTGGCCTCTGCCAACCCCGACAGGGCCACTGCGACCGGGTCGGTCGGCTCGCTCCAGATCGGCACCCCTGCCTGCGCCGCCAACACCCGCAGCTGCTCCACTGCTGCGGGACGCTGAAGGTCGGCTCCGACCAGCAGGGGTTGGCGACCATGGGCCTTGAACCACTTGGCCAGCTTCGCCGAGGCCGTGGTCTTTCCCGAGCCCTGCAGGCCCGCCAGTAGGACAACGGTCGGCGGAACCGAGGAATAGGTGATCCGGAGGGCCGCACCGCCGAGCACCCCGCCCAGCTCCTCGTTGACAATCTTGATGACCTGCTGGGCAGGTGACAGTGCCTTGGAAAGCTCTGCGCCTACGCATCGCTCCCGGATCCGCGCCACCAGGGTGCGGACCACTCCGAGGTTCACATCTGCTTCAAGCAGAGCGAGGCGGATCTCCCTCAGCGCCGCGTCGACATCCTCTTCGCCGAGGCGCCCACGCCCTCGCAGCTTGTCGAAGATGCCCTCGAAGCTGTGGGTGAGGGATTCGAACATGTGGACCGATGCTACCGTCCCTCCAGCGCACCTCCTACTCGAAGAGTGCGTCCACGAACTCGTCGGGATCGAATTCCACCAGGTCCGCCGCCTTCTCGCCTAGTCCGACCAGCTTGATCGGCAGGTCCAGCTCGCCCTGAATCGCCAGGACTATCCCACCCTTGGCGGTTCCGTCGAGCTTGGTCAGCACTATGCCGGTCACCCCCACCGCGTCAGCGAACTGGCGTGCCTGGATCAGGCCATTCTGGCCGGTGGTTGCGTCGATTACCAGCAGCACCTCGGTGAGCTGGCCAGGCGGACGCTCGGCGATGCGACGGACCTTGCGGAGCTCCTCCATCAGGTTGACCTTGGTGTGCAGGCGTCCCGCAGTATCGGCCAACACCAAGTCGGTGCCCCGAGCGGCGGCGCGTTGAACCGCGTCGAAAATCACCGAGCCGGGATCGCCCCCCTCGGCTCCCCTCACCAGGTCAGCCCCGACCCGCTCCGCCCACAGTTCGAGCTGTTCGGCGGCCGCCGCCCGGAAGGTGTCACCCGCCGCCATAACCACGGTCCGGCCCTCATTCATCTGGCGCAAGGCCACTTTGCCAATGGTCGTCGTCTTACCGACTCCATTCACCCCGACAAACAGCCAGACATTCGCCGGACCCGGCTTGAGGTGGAGGCTGTGGTCCCCGTTGGCCATCGTCTCCTTGAGATCTGCCTTGAGCCCAGCTACCAGGTCCTCGGCGGTACGGATCTCGCCGACCTTCACCCGGCTCCGGAGCCGATCCAGCATCGCAGTGGTCCTGGTCACCCCGGCATCAGCCAGGATCAGAGCCTCTTCCAGCTCCTCCCAAGTTCCTGCGTCAATCCGGGTACTTCCCGCAATCGCGCTAATGCGGCCGGACAGCAGGGCCCTTGCCTTGCCCAGGCGGTCTCTGAGGCGTGGCCGGGCGCCCTCACCTCTCGCCTCCGGGCCGGGTACTCCTGGCGCAGGCCCCTCGCGAGGCTCGACGGCTGGCGGGGCAGGTGTCTCGGGCGCATCGACTACCTGTGGGGCGGGTGCTCCTGGCGCCCCGGACTCCGCCAGCCCGGCGCCAGGACCCGCAAAGACCTCCTCCACCCGAGCGATCAGGTCGGGATCGACCTCCTCCACCGAAGGCCCGGACCCGGGAGGACCTTCGAGCGCCTTCGCCTCGGCGGGGCTTGCATCCGGCGACCTCTCGCGTTTGCTACGACGCACGCGCAGGGTGACCCTCGCGGATACCCCCACCAGCAAAACGAACAGCACGAAGGCCAGCGCTGACACTAGGACGATAAGGGTGATCATCGCCCACGGAGCCTAGGCCCGGCGGGCAGCGAGCTCACCCGGCGCAGCGCGCGGTTTCCACTTCGTTCGCTGGCCTAGCAATCCGAACATGGACGTAACCTGGTCGCCGAGGTGCTGGGCCTGCTGGCCGAGACGGGTGGGCGTAGTTGGTAGCCACCGCCGACCCGGCGCCCCGAGCCTCAGCAGGAACGGGTGGGATCTACACCCAACCGGTCGAGTATGCGGGCTTGTAGTGTGGGCGGCTGTGGCACCGGGGCGGGCACTCGTCAGTGAAGGTGAGCGGAGCCACGGGCCTTTTGCAGGTGCTAGGTCAACGTAGGTGCTATTAGAGCGCCTTCGCCGGCTTGGCTTGATAGTTTCGTGCTGGTCCTAATGTGGGTGGGGATGACGCCGGTGGAGGCCCTGGAGCGGATCGCCTACCTGCTTGAGCGCGACCGGGAGGAGACCTACCGGGTGAAGGCGTTCCGGCGCGCAGCGGAAACCATCGACGGGATGGAATTCCCAACGGTTGCCGATCTGTCCCGGCGGGGCAGGCTCACCGACCTTCCCGGCATCGGGGACAAGACCGCGGCTGTGGTGGCTCAGGCGCTTGGCGGCGGAGTCCCGGCCTACCTTGCGGATCTTGAGACCCGCCCAGGCCCTGAGCCGGGCCCGCGGACCGCTCAGGAGCTTCGGGCCGCACTGAAAGGCGACTGTCACAGCCACTCTGACTGGTCCGACGGTGGCTCGACTATCGAGGCGATGGCACTCGCAGCGAAGGCCATCGGTCACGACTACCTGGTACTCACCGACCACTCGCCTCGGTTGAAGGTAGCCAACGGACTCACGGCCGAACGGCTCCGGGCGCAGATGAAAGAGGTCACCGACCTTAAGGACACCCTCGCTCCATTTCGACTCCTCCAGGGCATAGAGGTGGACATCTTGGAAGACGGCGACCTGGACCAGGATCCGGCGCTCCTCGCCGGGCTCGACGTGGTGGTTGCCAGCGTGCACTCCAAGCTGCGAATGGATTGCAACTCGATGACCCGGCGGATGCTGGCCGCCCTGGCAAACCCCGCGGTGGACATCCTGGGCCACTGCACCGGTCGGATCGTGGTGGGGCGCGGCCGGCCCCCCTCGGTCTTCGACTCGGCGGCGGTCTTCGCCAAGGCGGCATCGCTCGGCAAGGCCATCGAGGTCAACTCCCGTCCGGAGCGTCTCGACCCGCCCAGGTCGCTGCTCTCCGAGGCGATCGCCGCCGGATGTCTCCTGGCGATCGACACCGACGCCCACGCCCCCGGTCAGCTCGAATGGCAGCCGTACGGGTGCGTTCGGGCGGACGCATGTGGCGCCACCGGCGATCGAGTGGTCAACACCTGGCCGGCCGAGCGCCTACTCAGGTGGGCTGATTCCCACCAGGCTTAGGATCAAGACGGGGTTACGAGCGCGGACGACTCCTACGCGGCAGAACTAGCTGCTTGTGCCGGTTCCCTCGGACAGAGTCAGCCTTCACGCCCAGCACTGCGGATCCTCCGGGACGAGGGCTTGCTGGATCTCCGGCGTGCCAGCCACGGCATCACCGTGGCTGGCATGCCCAAACGTGGCCCGGCCTCCCTCCGGCCCAGCGAGGCCCGTCTCAGACGGGATCCGGGGTCCAACCGTGAGGATCAGGCAGTCGAAGGGGCTCGCTCGCTCACCACTCGGGAAGACCCGCCGGCCGGCATGCTCACCCCGTAGAGGCAGTCGGCCGCCTCCATGGTGCGGCGCTGGTGAGAGACGATGACCAGCTGGGCATCGGACCGGAACTCGTGGATGAGGTTCAAGAATCGCTGAAGGTTGACGTCATCGAGCGCCGCCTCAACTTCGTCCAACAGGTAGAACGGGGCTGGGCGGCTCCGGAAGACCGCAAACAGGAAAGCCAAGGCGACCAGCGAACGCTCGCCCCCCGAGAGCAACGAGATGCTGCGGACCTTCTTTCCTCCCGGCCTGGCCACGACCTCGATCCCGGTCTCCAACAGGTTGTCGGGCTCGGTGAGCGTCAGTGAGCC
Source organism: Acidimicrobiales bacterium (assembly GCA_050744225.1). GTDB lineage: Bacteria > Actinomycetota > Acidimicrobiia > Acidimicrobiales > JAJPHD01 > JAVKSL01. The sequence goes on from JBOGGT010000008.1 coordinate 43,981, forward strand.
TTCTCCGCCCGTGAACAGGGTCGAAAAGAGATTGGAGAAGTGCCCGGCCACGTCTTGGTATGCGGCCCCGAAGACACCGGACATCTCCACATCGATGGCCCGCATGACCGTCGTCAGCTCGCCCCTCGCCGACACCACGTCCCCGAGCTGGCTGTCCAGCAGCTGGGCCCGTTCGCGCAGGGTCGCCAGCTCGGCCTCGGCCAGCGGATTAACCGGGCCAGCGAGCCGAAGCTCGCGCTCCAGTTGAGCGCTGCGCTGGGTTGCGCTCAACTCGGCCGGCAGTTCAGGACAGGCTGCGGCGACGGCAAACTTCGGGGAGACCTCAAAGTCCCGTTCGAGCGAGGCCCGCCCCGCTTCCAGACGAAACCTTGCTTCTGCGTAAGCCAGGTCTGCTTCGTGAAGCTGTTCTGTGCTCTCGTTGAGGTTGGCAAGGAGCGCCGCGTGCTCTGCCCGCAGACGTCCCGTAGTGACGACCCGCTCCTGGTTGAGGGCGATCATGACTGCCCGCTCACCCCTGAGTCGCTCCAACTCGGCGGCCAGGCGCTCCTGCGCCGATCCAATCACTCCGGCCAACCTGGCGGCCACCAGCTCGCCCAGCTCCAGAGCCTTCCTGCGTTCGGCCGCCCCCTCCCGTGCCTCTGCCAATCGAGAAAGACGATTCTCAACCTCGGCCAAGCGGGAGCCAAGCATCGACTTGCGCTCGTCCAGCCCAGCGCAACGCCGACTGAGGTCTGCGTAGCGAACCCTCAGGGTCGCCGCCTGACCCTCCAGGGACCGTCTATCTGCCAGTTCGCGCCGAGCCCGTCCGGCTTGGGCCTCCTCCGCGCGCTCCACCTCCTCCAGCTCGCCCTCCAGCTCGGAGATCTCGGTGGCGCCATCTTGGACCTGGTCTGTCAGGCTCTGCAGCCGCAGCCGAACCGACTCTGCCTCCACCGACGTCCTATCCAGCTCGGATTTCAGCTGGCGCATCTGGCTGTTCACTCCAGAAAGGCGCTCGGCATTGGCGTCCCGCTCAGAGCGAAGTGCCGACTCGCAACGCCGTGTCCGAGCCAGCTCCGCTTCGGCAGTCAACCGCTCCGCTCGGCGGCGGGAGGATAGCCCTGCCAGGCCGGCTGACCTGGATCGGGCCTCTGACAGTGCTGCGCCGGTGGCGCCCAGCCCAGGGGTGCCGATCCGCCAGCCGTCAGGTCCAAAGCGATGCCCCGACCGGGTAACCACGACCAAAGACGGTTGTTCCAGTGCCACCTCAATCGCGGCGCGCCAGTCCCCGTCGACCAAGATCAGCGGACGAAGGAGCGAGGCGAGGATGGCTTGGACTGCGGGATCACCAGCCCTCACGTGTGCCAGGAGGGCACCCTGGCACACGCTTCCCGGCGCAACTTCCGCCCTTTCGCCAAGCGAACCTGCCGGGACCGCTGAACCGCCTTGAGCACCCGGCCACGCAGCAATCACCGACCCGTTCGCCTCCCGCTCGACGAGTTGCTCCAGGGCTGCCACGGCACCGGGCACGTCCACCAGTACCGCTGCAGCACTCGCATCCCCAATCGCCGCCTCGAACGCCGCCTCCCATCCGTCCTCCACCTCCACCAGCTCAGCCAGCGTCCCGAGCAAGCCGGGAATCCCGTTGAGCTGGGCGGCCCCACCGCCTGCCCTGAGATGATCGAGCGCCTGCTCCAGAGCCTCCTCCCGGGTCTCCCAACGTTGGGTCTCCGCCTCAGCAGATCGAGCGGCGGCGCCAGCCGCTTCGGCTACTTGCTCGGCCAGGGTCCGCTCCATCTCCGCCTCGGCCAATCCACTCGCCGACGCCACCGAGGCCGTCTCGGCCAGGGCCACCCTTGCATTGTGGGATGCGAAAGCCGCGGACAGCTCCGCCCTTCGCCGATCCAGGGTCCCCATCGACTCCTTCGTGCGGACCAGCTCATGGCTGTCCCTCACGAGTGAAGAGCGCAGCGCCCCCAAGCGCCCCCGCATCTCACCCGCTCGGGCCTGGGAATGCTCACGCGACTCCGAACCCTCAGACCCGGCGAACCCGGACCCGGCGAACCCAGACCCGGCGCGCTCAGACCCAGCGCGCTCAGACCCAGCGCGCTCAGACCCAGCGCGCTCAGACCCAGCGCGCTCAGACCCAGCGCGCTCAGACCCAGCGCGCTCAGACCCTGGCGCCAGGACCGTCTCCGCCAACCGAGCCTCCTCCAACTCCAGGTCCGACCTCTCGAGCGCCAGGGCCTGGGTCGCAACGTCGGCGTCGAGTAGTGCAGCCTCAAGCTTGGCCACCTCGGCTTCGAGGGCGGTCACCACGCTCCCGTCTACCATCGACTCCAGGAGTCGTGCCACGGACCGACGGCGTTCGCTCACCACTGCAGCCAGTCCCAGCGCGCGCTCTCCGAGCCGCTCCAGCGATCCGATGGAGGCATTGTGGCCCTCGATTCTCTGATCGGCCAACACCAGCTCCGCGGCGCTCAGCTCCTCCTCAAGGACGGAGAGCCGAGCTCGCATCTGCACGCACTGGCTGCTGAACTCGGCGAGCCGGCCATGCGTTGCGTCCGCCACGCCTTGGGCGTCCGCCAGCTCTCGTCCAGCCAGGTAGAGACGGATGGCCTTTGCCTCGGCCACCAGCGCGTCGTGGCGCCGAGCGGCCTGAGCCTGACGCTCCAGCGGGCGAAGCTGCGTGCGCACCTCCCGCACCAGATCTTCGAGTCGAGCCAGATCCCCTGCAGTGGCGGCCATCCGGCGGTCGGCGCGCTCGCGGCGACGGCGGTACTTCAGGATCCCGGCCGCCTCCTCGATGATCAGGCGACGCTCCTCTGGCCGTGCAGAGAGGACCGCCTCCAACTGGCCCTGGCTCACGATCACGTGCTGGTGGCGGCCGACGCCCGAATCGGCGAGCATCTCGGAGATGTCCAGGAGGCGGCAGGGTGCGCCATTGATGGCGTACTCGCTCTCCCCGGAGCGCCACAACGTGCGCGAGACAGTTACCTCTGCCAGCCCGATTGGAAGCCGCCCTGAAGCGTTGTCGATTGTCAGAGACACCTCGGCCCGCCCCAGGGCGGGGCGCGCACCGGATCCGGAGAAGATCACTTCCTCCATCTTGGACGACCTCACCGTGCTCGGCCCCTGAGCTCCGAGCACCCAAGCGACCGCGTCGACCACGTTGGACTTCCCGCTTCCGTTCGGCCCCACAACCACCGTGATCCCCGGCTCCAGCTCGAGTGTGGCCTTCTCGGCAAATGACTTGAAACCCTTGAGAGTCAGAGTCTTCAGGTACACGGCACACCACGCTATGACCCCGTGTACCTGGGACCCGCGGTCCGAGCAGAGGGGAGCCCTCGCCGCTCCCTACCGCCGGTCGGGCGGGGCGCGCTATGGGGAGCTGGCCGTAGGGACCTGCGCATCGCCGAGCGCAACGGCCGAGGAGGTCGAAACGGGCTGGTCCTGGTTCCCCCGAGGCCTGAGTAGGAGCAGGATCGCGACGGAGGCCGCGAAGACTCCGATGCTGGTCCAGTCGTTCAACCTCAAACCGAGGTAGCGATGGGCCTCGTCGACCCGGAGGTACTCGGTGAAGAAGCGACCAAATGTGTACGTGGCGGCGTACACAAAGAACAGGTACCCCTTACGGATCGGAAGGTGTCGCTCAGCCAGGATGATCAACCCGACACACGCGAGGTCCCAGATCGACTCGTAGAGGAAGGTCGGCTGGAAGGTGGTCACCCCGAGCGGGTACGCCACGCACGCAGTGACTGAGCTGCAGTGCACTGGATTGGTGATCTGGACCGCCCAGGGGAGCTTCGAAGGACCCCCGTAGAGCTCCTGGTTGAAGTAGTTGCCCCACCGTCCGATGGCCTGAGCCAGGACCAGGGCTGGGGCAGCACAATCCAGGGCCACCCGCCAGTCTATACGGTAGTGCCGCGCGGCCAGGATCCCAAAGGGCACCCCGAGGGCCACACCTCCCCAGATCCCGAGCCCTCCCTGCCAGATCTCGAAAGCCCGGTACCAGTGGCCACCAGTATCGGCCTGCCAGCTGGTCGCCACGCTGTAGAGACGCGCACCTACCAGCCCGGCGGGAACGCCCCATAGTGCGAGCCTGCCAATGTCGCCTGGCCCCCCGCCCCGCGCTGCCCACCTCCGCTGGGTCAGCCAGACGGCTGCGACCACGCCCAAGGCGATGATCACCCCATAGAAATGGAGTCGGAGCGACCCGAGGCTCACCCCGCTGGCGGGCGGGCTCGGAATGTACGCGAGCACCCGGCCGGCCAACATTCCCTGCAGTCTAGGTCCTATGTCTGGCAACAGGGACAGAAGTGCGTCCCACGCCCCCCCAGAGCGACACGCACGATCGGGGTGCCGCAGGTATGGCAAGGTTGACCCGCGCGTGCATACACCTTGTGCTCCGACTGGAACGCTCCGACCTCTCCAGACAGGTCCCGGTACTGTGCATCCGCCAACGACGACCCCCGCAGCTCGATCGCCCTGGTGAGGGTGGACACCATCGTCCGGTAGAGGAGGTCGACCTCGTCGGGGACCAGACTGGCGGCCGGGCGATCCCAACAGATTCTCGCCCCGTGGAGCATCTCGTCAGAGTAGATGTTGCCGATCCCGACCACGAAGCGCTGGTCCATCAAGAGCGGCTTGACCTGCCTCCGGGTGCGCCTGAGGCCCTCGCTCAGCAGGCGCTCACCACCGGGACCAAGTGGCTCGAACCCCAGGTGGGCGAGCTCGGGGACCACCCCCTCATCAGACACAGTAGAGACCCAGCACTCTCCGAAAGTCCGGGGATCCACGAAACGCAGCTCGGCACCGTCGGAAAACGAAACCCTCAGGCGCGTATGGGGTCGGTCGGACACCTGGGCGTCGCTCGCCAGGCTTAGCTGCCCGCTCATCCCAAGGTGCACCACCAGAACCCTGAGGTGCGCCGCATCGACCTGCTTCGCCAGGCTGAATAACAGGTACTTGCCCCGCCGACCCACACCCGCCACCGTCGTTCCTTTCATGCGAGCCGCCAACACCTCGGGGCGTTGCCGGCGGACGGTTCGGGCCCCGCTCACCCTGACGCCGGTGATGAGCCGCCCGCTGACCTCGTGGTCCAGGTCTCGCCGGAGAGTCTCTACCTCGGGAAGCTCAGGCACCGCCCGGGGAATCTGTCGGACCCGCCCCCGAGGCAGCGCCGGCCAAGGCACCGTCGGCACGCTCTGCGGCCAGTGCCGACCAGGCTACCTGGGCAGCCGCCTGCTCGGCCTGCTTCTTGGAACGACCCTCGCCGTCCCCCACCCTCACCCCACCGACGGACACGGTCGCAAAGAAGTGCTTTGCGTGGTCAGGCCCCTCGTCGCGGACCAGATACCTGGGCAGGTCATCAGACCGGTGGGCGGCCACCTCTTGAAGGCGGGTCTTGTAGTCGCGGCCCCCAGGACCCAGAGCTGCAGCCTTGATTCGCGCGCCGAGCAGATTCATCACCAGGGTTGCCGCCGGCTCCATCCCACCATCGAGAAATACCGCTCCGATCACAGCCTCCGCCGCGTCGGCCAGGATGGACGGCTTTGCCCGGCCGCCAGAGGTATCCTCACCCTTTCCGAGCAGCATCGCGGCACCCAGGTCGAGTTCCACCGCCACCTCGGCCAGGGCCTGGGCAGAGACCACCGAAGCCCTCACCATCGCCAGCTCGCCCTCGGGGAGCTCGGGGTACGCGCGGAAGATGTGGTCGGTGACCACCAGGCCCAGAACTGCGTCCCCCAAGAACTCCAGGCGCTCGTTGGAACACATCCCTCCGGCCTCGGCACACCACGAACGGTGCGCCAGAGCTTGAGCCAGCAATTCCGGGGCCTCGAAGGCGTACCCGAGACGCTCGGCCAGCCGAGTCGCCCGCTCGCCAAACTCGCCCAGGTCGACCAGCTCAGGAAGCGTCGCGCCGTCCCATCAGAGCTGGCTCATAACGTAGTCAACGGCATCTCTCACCGTCTTGAGGTCCTCCAGATCTTCGTCCTCGATCCGGAATCCCTCGATTGTGCCCCCGAGCTCTTCCTCCAAGCCCTCGACCAGCTCGATCAAAGCCAGCGAGTCGGCATCGAGGTCCTCCGCGAAGGAAGAACCCTCGGCGATGCTCGCCGGGTCGATCTCCAAGATGTCTCCGAGCTGGCTCCGGACCATGTCCAGGACCTTGCTTCGGTCGAGAGGGGCTTGATCAGTTCGGGTCTCAGCCGGCATCTGGCACTCCGTCAATAGTCGACAACAGGCTTATGCTATCCCGCATCAGGACCCCGCCGCATCAGGACCCCGCCGCATTAGGTTCGGGCCACCGCAGCTCGGAGGTCTTCGACCACCCCACCGGTGGCGAGGTCGTAAGCCACCCGTACCGCGTTGGCCACCGCCTCGGCGGAGGACGACCCATGGCTGATGATGCAGACCCCGTCGACGCCGAGCAGCATCGCCCCGCCCTGGGAGTCCGGGTCGAGCTCGGCCGCGAGCGGAGCCAGCACCGGCATCAGGACCTTGGCGGCCCGCACGGTCTCGTCGTTGGTGGCCATCGCCCTGGTCATGGTCGAGACAAAAAATCTCAACCCGCCCTCCAGGGTCTTCAGAGCGACGTTCCCCGTGAAGCCGTCGGTCACCACCACATCGGCGACACCGTTCATCAGGTCCCGGCCCTCCACGTTGCCGATGAAGTTGATATCCTCACGGGCGGCCAGCAGTGCGTGGGCCTCTTTGACCAGCGGGGTCCCTTTGGTCGACTCCTCACCGATGGATAGCAATGCCACCCGCGGCTCGACCAGCCCGTAGCGCAGGCGCGCGAACACCGCACCCATCTGGGCGAACTGCACCAGCCAGGCAGCGGCGCACTCAGCGTTCGCGCCCGCATCCAGCAAGACCGCCGGGGTGGAGCCCGGTATCGGCAGCGGGGTGGCAATTGCGGGCCTGGCCACTCCGCCCAGCCTCCCCATCCGCAGCAGGGCGCTGGCCATGGTGGCCCCGGTGTTGCCCGCGCTCACCATCGCGCAGGCCCGGCCGTCCCGTACCGCCTCAGCGCAACGGACCAAGCTGGAGTCCTTCTTGCGCCGCACTCCCTGGGTGGGGTCCTCGTCCATCCCGATGACCTCGCTGGCTGGTACCACCTCCAGCCCGCTGGAGTCGCCGATCTCGCCTGGCCGCCCGACCAGGATGACCGGCACCCCGTGGTCCCGCGAGGCCATGAGGGCTCCTTCAATAACGGCCCGGGGAGCGCTGTCGCCGCCCATGGCATCGACCGCCACCGGCAACCCGGCAGCACCGGACCCAACCGCGGCAGATGTCTCAGGCAAGGGGCTAGCCGACCTCTACAGCCTGTCGGCCGTGGTACCAGCCGCACGCCGGGCACACCACGTGGGGGACCTTGACCTGGCCGCACTGGGGGCACAAGCTCCTGGCCGGGGCTTCGAGCACCCAGTTGGAGGCGCGACGGCTACGGCTCTTGGCCTTGGACGTCTTTTTCTTGGGTACGGCCATCGCTGCCTGCTTTCGCTATTCGTGGACTTGTCCAGATATGCGTTCCAGCCCTGATCGACCGGGCCTTGTGGTTACGCTCCTGGGCATTGACATTCGTCGACGTTGCGGTCTGCCCCACATTCAGGGCAGAGCCCCCGGCAGCCCGGCCGGCACAGCGGGGCAAGCGGAAGCTCACACAGGATAGCGTCCCGAGCCATCGATTCCAGGTCCACCTGCTCGCCGATCAAAGGATAGGTCGTCTCCGGGTCACCACCGGGCTCGAACAGCTCGCGGACCTCGACCCGCAGCCGCCCCGCAGCGGGGGCCAGGCAACGTCGGCACTCTCCTGACCAGTCGGCACTCACTACCCCGCTGACCAGCACCCCGGGATGTGCCGGCTCGAGCACTGCCTCGACCTCGACATCGCACCCCACGGGCACAGTGCTGCCACAGACCCTCAGGTCGGGTATCGGACCCCGCCGGGACTCGGTCTGGCGACCCGCAGACTGGCGCAGGATCGGGGCCACGTTGACCAAAAACGGACGCCGGCTCATAGCCCAGCGCCCAGTCCGGCGGCGGAGCCAGCGCCCAGTCCGGCGCCGTCGCCAGCGCCCGGCGCAACGCCAGCACCCAGCTCAGCGATCCTGGTCGAAGAAGGCATCCTCCGCCGCGGGGTCCATCGGCAGCTGCCCACTCGAAGCTCCCTTGCTGCCCGGCCTCCTGCCGTGCTCGTCGGGCGAACCGTCCTGGAGCTTGGAGCGGCCCGCCTGGACCATCTTGGTCAGCCGGTCCAGGACGATCTCGAAGTTGGCCAGCTTGCGGTCGCAGAACTGGTCCGCCTCGTGGCGCAGCCGCCTGGACTCCTCCCCGGCGTCTTCGAGGATCCGGGTGGCGGCGCGTTTGGCGTCACGGACCACCTGGGTGCGCTGCACCATGCGCTCGGCGCGCCCGCGAGCCGCCTCCACGATCTCCTCGCCCTCCCTGGTGGCCTTCTCCAGCACCTCCTCGCGCTCGCGCAGGACCCACCGGGCCGAGCGCAGGTCTTCGGGGAGCCTCGTCACCGCCTCGGTCAGCAACTCCAGCACCTCGTCTTTGCTGATCAGCACCGACGTGGAGAGCGGCATCGACTTCGCGTTGGTGATCACATCCACCAACCGGCGCAGCAGCGTCTCGATGTCGACGTCGTTCGACGAGCGCCGAGACTTCTCGGTCGAAGTTGACTCAGGGCGATAGCTCATCGGCTTGGAAACCTCTCTTTGATACGGGCAGCGACCGGGGCCGGCACGAGGGCGCTGACATCTCCTCCGAGGCGCGCGACCTCGCGCAGGAGGCGGGACGCAATGAAAGAATGCTCCGAACCCGACGCGATGAACAAGGTGTCGATGCCGGAGAGGTGCTGGTTCATCTGGGCCATCTGCATCTCGTGCTCGAAGTCCGATACCGCCCGCAGGCCCTTCACGATCACGTCGGCACCCACCTCGGTCGCCAGGCTCGCCACCAGTCCGGTCATCGACACGATCCGAACGCGAGCCAGGTGCGAGACCGACTCGCAGATCATCTCCCTGCGCGCCTCGGCCCCGAAGAGCGGTTCACCCTTGGACGGGTTGCGCAGGGCGGCCACCACCACCGTTTCGAAAAGCCCGTGGGCGCGCTCGACGATCTCCAGGTGCCCGTCGTGGAAAGGGTCGAACGAGCCCGGGAAGAGGGCGACCGTCACCGGGGGCCTTCCGGGAGGGTAGAGGCGGGGTTGGGAGTGCGCACGATGCTCAACACGCTACTCCCATATCCGCGTGCGCGGACGGATCCCCAATGCGCCGGGGCCTCGATCGGCCGACTGGACTCGGCCACGACCAGCGCCCCGGGCACTACCACCCGCTCGATCCGGTCGAACAGGTCCCCCCAGCCACCAAAGGCATAGGGCGGGTCACAAAAGACCAGCTCGAACCCTCCGCTCTCCTCGCCGCCGGCCGATCCACCGGCCTGGCGGCCCAGCCAAGCGAACACGTCCGCCTGCACCACCAGGCCCAGCCCGGCCAGCGGGCCCAGCACCCCCAGATTCGCCCGCACCGCGGCCACGGCCCGAGGGTCGCTGTCCACGAAGGTGACCTGCCCGGCGCCGCGAGAGAGCGCTTCGATCCCCACCGCCCCGCTCCCGGCGAACAGGTCCGCCACCCTGCACCCGTCGATACCCCCAGCGCTCGCCACCATGTCGAACACCGCCTCGCGGACCATCGCCCTGGTCGGTCGGGCCGCCCCACCGGAAGGGACTCCCAGGCGCCGCCCTCGGGCCACCCCGCCCAGCACCCGCACGGAGCCAGCCACGGCTCCGAGCCTAACGCAAGCGGGCACGGCGGGGCGGCGGCAGGGGGGAAGATTACTAAGAAGGGGGTTCAGCTCTTGCTCAGGAACTCCGCCTCCTCGGCCCCGAGCAGCGCGTCCACCTCCGCCGCAAGCTCCGGGGACAAGCCACCTGGTGCATCGACCAGGCTAAACGCAACCCTGCGCGCCTGGCCCACCATCTCCGCGTCAAGCAGGGAGGCCAGCTTGAGGTCGCTCCGGCCCTGCTGGCGGGCGCCCAGGATGGTCCCTTCGCCGCGCAGGCCCAGGTCGATCTCCGCCAGTTCGAAGCCGTCGTCGTGGGCCTCGAGGGCGGCCAGGCGGGTGGCCGACTCGGGCGTGTTCCCCTCGTCCAGCAGGTAGCACCACGACGGGATCGGGCCGCGCCCGACCCGTCCCCGGAGCTGGTGGAGCTGGGCCATCCCGAAGCGACCGGCGTCCTCCACCACCATGACCGTGGCGTCGGCCACATCCACCCCCACCTCGATCACCGTGGTGGCGACCAGCACGTCGAGACCGCCGGACCGGAAGGCCTCCATGGTCGCTTCCTTCTCCTTTGCCCGCAGCTGACCGTGCAACAGGCCGAGCGCCAGGCCAGCCAGCTCGGTCCCGCCCAGGCGCTCGAACTCCTCCACCGCCGAGGCAGCTTCGATCCGATCGGAGCCCTCCACCAGCGGGCACACCACGTACGCCCGCCGCCCCGCTGCGACCTCGGCGCGTACCGAGGCCCACGCCGCGGCCACCTCCACCGGGCCGCGGGCCCATACCGTGGTCACCGGGGTACGCCCCGGCGGGCGCTCCCGCATGACGCTCACCTCCAGGTCCCCGAACACGGTCATGGCCGCGGTCCGGGGAATAGGCGTAGCGGTCATCACCAAAACGTCGGGGTCCGCTGCCCGCCCGGCCCCCCGGCGGCCCTTGGCCCGCAACACCGCCCGCTGCTCCACCCCGAAGCGGTGCTGCTCGTCGATCACCACCACCCCCAGGGAGGCAAAGTCGACCCCCTCGCCCAGCAGCGCGTGCGTCCCGATCACGACGTCGATCCGGCCGGCGGCCAGGTCCGCCAGCAGGCGCACCCGTTCGGCCCCGCCGATCCGCGAGGTGAGCAGCTCGACCCGTAGGGGGCGATCCCCCGAGAGGGTCTCCGGATCGGGGACCCGCAGGCCCCCGACCAGGGCGCGCACCCCCAGGTGGTGCTGGTCGGCGAGCACCTCAGTCGGGGCCATGAGCGCCCCCTGGTGGCCCCCCTGAACCGCAACCACCAGCGCAGCGACCGCCACCACCGTCTTGCCCGAGCCCACCTCTCCCTGCAGCAGCCGGTGCATCGGGTGCGGCCCGCCCAGGTCGCCGCAGATCTCCGCAATGGCGTTGTGCTGCGCATTGGTCAGGCTGAAGGGCAGATTTTGGTAAAATTGAGCCAGCAGCGCCGCACCCGCCGTGCCCACCCCCGCCCCACCGGGGCAATCCGCCCCCGTCCCGCCGGGACCCACTGCGTGGCGTATCCCCAGAGCCTCGGCCTCGGTCCGGCGCTTGCGACGCACCACCGCCAGCTGCAAACGCAGCAGCTCGTCGAAGGCCAGGCGGCGGCGGGCGTCATCCTTGGCCTGGATCGAGTCCGGGGCGTGGATCTGGCGCATTGCTTCGGTGCGATGCACGAGGCCCAGGGTGGCCAGGTGTGCGGCCGGCACCGGGTCGGCCAGCTCCCCGGCTCGCTCCAGCGCCTGGCCCACCCAGGCGCCCAGCTCCCAGCTGGTCACGTCGGCCTTTTCCGAGGAGGGGTAGATGGGGACCACCCTGCCAGTCTTTGGAGTGCCCTGGGGCTGGGCGCCATCTGGGCCTCCTTCGGGTTCTGGACCCACCAGGTCCACCACCGGGTTGGTCATGCGGCGGCGGTTGTTGAAGGACTCCAGCTTCCCGAAGAACAGTGCCTGGCGCCCCATCGCCAGCTGAGCCTTGCGCCACGGCTGGTTGAAGAAGGTCACCCCGAGGTACCCGGTCCCGTCGAATACATCCACCTCCACCAGAGATCGGCCCTGGCGAGTCCGTCTGGAGGTGACCCGCCTGACCGTGGCGAGCACGGTGGCCTCCTCCCCGAGGGCCATCTGGCCAATCGACACCTGGGCGGTGCGGTCCACCCAGCGGCGCGGGTAGTAGGTCAGCAGGTCGAACACGGTTGCGATCCCCAGAGTCTGAAGGGCGGCCACCTTGGCCGGTCCGATCCCCCTAAGGCGATCCACCTCCACCTCGATGAGCGAAGCCAGGCTCCGGGGTCTGCCCAACCCTTACTCGGCGCTGATCAGGTAGGGGTAGAGCGGCTGGCCGCCGTGGTGGACCTCGGGGGTGGCCCCGGGGCGCTTCTCGGCCAGCCACTCGGTGATCCGACGGGTGTCGGCCGGACGCGCCCCCTCGCCTTCGATCAGGGTCACGACCTCATGTTCCTCGGTGCAGATCTTGGCCAGGAGGGCACAGGCACACTCGGCGACGCTGGAGCCGACGACCTCGATGAGGCCTCGCGAGAGGCCCAGCCAGTCACCCTCGCTGATCGGCCCGGCCGGGCTGTCGGCGGAGCGTACTGCCTGGGTCACCTCGCCGGTGGTGACCCTGGCCATCGCAACCCCCATCAGCTTCGCGTTGCACCGTGCGTCCGAGGCGGGGTCGTACTCCATCAGGGCGGCAAAGCCCTCCCCGATTCCCTCGGTGGGCAGCACCACCACCGCGGCCTTGTCCGACAACGACGCAGCCTGCCGGGCAACTGCCACGATGTTGGGGTTGTTCGGCAGGACCACGACCTCCTCCGCCGGGGCGGTTTCGATGGCCACCAGCAACTCGGCGGTCGAGGGATTCATGGACTGGCCCCCCACCACCATCTGGTGAACCCCGAGCGAGCGGAAGATCCTCCGGATGCCCTCGCCGTTGCCCACCGCCACCACCGCTGTGACTTGGTCGGGGTGCTTGACCGCCTCCTCAGGGTGGGAGGGGTTCGCGGCGGCCTCGCGCACCCAGCGCTCTTCTTCGACCTGGTCGGCCAGGTCGGTAACCCTTATGTTCCGGGGACGGCCTGCGTCGATGCCCGCTTCTATGGCCGCCCCGATGTCGTCGGTGTGGATGTGGCAGTTCCACAGGTTCCCGGCACCCACCACCACTATCGAGTCGCCCACCCCCGCCCAGACCTCCTTGAAGTCCGCGATGAGGTCCTCGGGACCCTCCAGCAGGTACATGACCTCGTAGCGCAGGTCCCCGATCGAGTCGTGATCCGCTGCGCAAGCTGTTGGGGTCATGTCTTCGGCGGGCAGTGTGGGCTCGTCGACCTTCGGGGCTTGCGGCAGGGGTCGCGCATCCACCACCGCCAACAGGGCGTCCAGCATGAGCAGGTAGCCCGCGCCGCCCGCGTCGACCACTCCGGCCCTGGCCAGGGCCTCCAGCTGAGTGGGGGTGCGAGCCAACGCCTCCTCGCCTGCATGGCGGGCCGCCTCGGCCACCTCCACCAGGCTCTTCCCTGCACCGGCGGCCCCGGCGCCGGCCTCGGCGGAGGCCTGGGCCACGCTCAGTATCGTGCCCTCCACCGGGCGGCTCACTGCCCGCCTGGCCGCCGCGCTGGCCTCGACCAGGGCCCCGGCGAGCTCGTTCGGCCCGATTGAGTCGGCCCCGGCGACTGTCTCGCCGATCCCGCGGAGGATCTGGGAGAGGATCAGGCCGGAGTTGCCCCTAGCCCCCATGAGGGCGCCGTGGCCGATGGCTTCGCAGGTGGCCACCATCGACGCGCCCGGCGCGCCCGGTCCGTCCAGTCCGCCCGGCGCGTCCAGTGCGTCCGGCGCGTCCAGTCCGTCGGGTCCGCCCAGCGCGTCCAGCGCCGCAACCACCGACGATAGGGTGAGCGCCATGTTGGTGCCGGTGTCTCCGTCGGGCACCGGGTACACGTTGAGGCGGTTGATCGCCGCTCGGTGGCCTTCGAGCACGGTAGCGTAAGCCCGCACGACCTCGCGCAGGTCGTGGGGGCTGAGCTGGCTGAGCGTGTGCATCTTGAGGAGGATGCTATCCTCACGGACTTCGAGTCTAGCGAGTGAGAGGTTCACGTCATGGCTGCAGTCTGCGAGGTGTGCGGCAAGCACCCATCTTTTGGCATGAGCATCAGTCACTCCCACCGGCGGACCAAGCGGCGCTGGAACCCCAACATCCAGAGGGTGAGGGCGGTGGTCAACGGTTCGACCCGAAGGTTGAACGTCTGCACCTCCTGCATCCGCGCCAACAAGGTGCTCAAGCCAGCTCGCTCACGCTAGTTAGAGGGGGTGGGTCTCCGGCTTCCTACGGGACCAGGATGCGCCCGCACTGCTCGCAGGTTGCCACCTCGTCCGGCGGCAGGTGATGCATGCGCTCGCGCTCCGCGGCCGGCAGTGCGAGGTGGCAGCCCCCGCAAGAACCGTTCGCCAGCTTGGCTGCGCCTACCCCACCGAGGTGTTGGCGGATCCGCTCGTAGCGCTCCAGGAGGCCGGGGGGCACTCTGGCCGCCAGATCCAGCCTGGCGGCTCGCTCCAGGGCCATCTCGGCGTCGATCACCGTCTCGGCGTCACCCATCACACCCACCAGTCGGCCCTGCTCGGCCTCCAGGGCAACGCGCGCGTCGAAAACCTCACCCAGGGCAACGTCCAGCGGCTCGGACTCCTCCAGGACCTCCAGCAGCTGATCTTCGACCTCGCCCAGCCGGCGCCGGACCGAGTCCACCTCTGCCGCCATCACAGACAGCTCGCGCGACGCCGACACGGTCCCGCCGTAGAGGCGGCGCTCGATGTCGGCGATACGCGCGGACATGGTCACCGTTTCGGCTTCCAGGCGAGACTGGCGCACCGCCAGGTCGTCCCGGCTCACCCGGGCCATGTCCTCGCTCATACGGGCGACCATGAGCTCCGACATCAGCTCCACGATCTGATCGCGCTCGGGCAGGGTATCGCGACGGTAGGCCAGGCGGTCCATGGCCAGGTCGCGCTCCTGCAGCGCCAGGAGGGTCTCGAGGACGCCCAAGTCTAAGGCCCGCCCCCCACTGGCGTGTTGCCAGCAGTATTACAGTATATCCCGGTATTCGTCGAGGTGCAGGTGCCCTTAAAGCCGCTGTTCGTGGTGGTGCCGGTTGCACCTGGGGACCCGTTGGAGGAGCCACCTCCTGTCGTGGTCAAGGGCGGGCTGGTCACCGGAGTGGGAGGGTAGGTGAAGCCGCCCGGCAGGGTCGTGGTCGGGCCATACACGGGAGGCAGGGTGTTCGCAGTGAAGGTGGTCGTGGTGGTTCCCGCGTTGCTGGTCGTGCTGGTCGTCGTGGCCGGGGTACATATGGTGCTCGTCGTGTTGGGGGCAGGGACGCCTCCGGCGGGGGCGCCTCCCGCAGCGCCTGCGACAGTCTTGGAAGAGGCTGGGGCGGTAGTGCAGGTCGGCGGAGCAGGCGGAGGCGTCGACGGGCCGGTGGTCGGTGCCGCTTGGCCGTACTGGCCCGACACGTCCGAGAGCGGCGGCGCCAGGTACTTTCCACCCGTGCTAGGCGGGGTGAGCGGGAACTGCTCAACCGGCTGGCCCGCCAGCGCGGCGGTCATGAAGGTGTGCCAGATCTGGGCTGGATAGGTGCCCCCAAAGACCGTTTGGGGTGTGGCCGGCGGCTGCATGCTGACACTCCCGGACGGGTCGCCCATCCACACCACGGTGGCCAGCTGGGGGGTGTAGCCGTCGTACCAGGCGTTGGTGAAGTTGTCGGTGGTCCCGGTCTTGCCCGCCGAGGGCCGCCCCGCCAGGGCCGCCGCGGTCCCGGTGCCTTGTGCGGGCACCTGTTCGAGCACACCGTCAGCGATGGCAACGTCGGCAGCCGACACGACCTGGCCCCCGGCTCCGGGTGGCGCGATGACCGACTTTCCGTTGGGTCCAACCACGTGGTCGATGAAAGTGGGGGTGTGGAAGACGCCCCCGTCCGCCATGGTGGCATAGGCCCCGGCCATGGCGATTGGTTCCACGCCTTCGCCCCCGATGATCAGGGAGTCGTAGGTCGGGTTGGGCAGGGTCACTCCCATGATCGCCGCCTGATCGACCACCGAAGGCAGCCCGAGGTCGAGGCCCAGGCGCAGGTAGGCGCAGTTGATCGACTGGACGGTGGCGTAGGTGAGGGTCATAAGATCCGATCCGGTGTAGCCCTCGGCGTTGGTGGCTTCGTAGACCCCTTTTATCTTGCCCGTGGTCTCGCCTGGGTCGCTGAAGTAGCACGGGGCGGAGCCGTCGACGGTGTCGTTCACGCTGTAGCCCTGGCTGATGGCGGAGAGGAGGCTGAAGAGCTTGAACGACGACCCCGGCTGGCGCCCTCCCGAACCCCCCAGCCCGGTGACCACGTCAAAGCCCGCGGTCGGGGAGTTGTTACCCGGGACCAGGGCGCGCACCTCCCCGTTGGATGGATCCACCGCCACCAGGGCGGCGGTGAACGTCCCTCCCGTGTTGGGCAGGTCCTTGGCCACCGCCGCCTCCGCCTGGGACTGCATGGTGGGGTCAAGGGTGGTGTAGATCGACAGGCCACCCTGGAACACGGCGTTGTAGCGAGCCTCGGAAGTCGCCCCCAGTGCCTTGTTGTTCTCCAGGGAGTTGATCACCTCCTCCAAGAAGGTCGACTCGGTGGGAGTACCAGGGGAGGCGAGGGTCCTGACCTTGGTGGGTAGGGACTGGGATTCGGCGACCGAGGCCTGGGCGGCCGAGATGTCGTTATCCTTGAGCATCTCGCCGACGGCCAGGTCGCGGCGGGAGAGCGTGTTCTCTGGGTGGGTGATCGGGTCGTAGTAGCTGGGATTCTCGATCATCGACGCCAGCAGGGCAGACTGGGCCAGCGTGAGCTGTCCGACCTCCTCGTTGAAGTAGGTGTAGGCGGCTGCGCCGATCCCGTAGGCCCCGTTGCCGAAGTACACAGTGTTGAGGTAGCGCTCGTAGATCTGGTTCTTGGTCATCTGCTTCTCGAGCCTGATGGCCAGGACCGCCTCCTTTAGCTTGCGACCTATGGTCCGCTGGGAGGTGAGCACGGTCTGCTTGATCAGCTGTTGGGTGATGGTCGAGCCACCCTGCAGGGAGTGCCCGGTCAGGTCGGCCTTGGCGGCCCGCAGTATCGAGGAGTAGTCCAGGGCCCCGTGGGTGTAAAAGTTGCGATCCTCCACGTCCAGCACCGCGGTCTTGGCGATCGGCGCGATCTGGGCCAGGGTGACCTGGCGACGGAAGTCGGAGTCCTGGAGGTTCGCGATCAGCTTGCCATTGGCGTCGTAGACCTTCGACGGCAGGGCCAGGGGGCTGAGGACTACCCTGGCTTGGGTGTTGACCTGGAGCACGGTTGTCGCCGACGAGAGGATCGGCCCCATCAACGAGGCCAGCAATCCCAGCAAACCACCTCCGGCCAACATCAACACCAGGAGGCGGGCAGGGATGCCGAGCGTTCGGTAGATCGTGCTCATTCGCCCAGGGAGCGTAGCGCACCCCCTTGGCTTGGGGGGGCGCGGTCGGCTCAGTGCCCGATGAGCTGGGCCAGGCCGATCAATACGCCGGTGGCGAGGACCAGGGGCACGAGACCCACCCGCACCCCGACACGGCTGAAATCGCGGGCCGTGGCGCCGACCCCCATCTTCCCGAGCGTTTCGAGCCACAACAGGCTCGCCAGAGCCCCGGTGGCCAGCACGACCGGTCCCATGTTCACCCCCAGCAGAACTGCCCAGAGCGCCGAGGTGGCGTGCGCGGGAAGCGCGGGGATCGCCACCAGCACCGCCGGCAGGTTGTTCACCCCGTTGGCGGCCAAGCTGGCTATTCCGACGGTCCTGGCCAGGGCTGCGGGCCCGCTGCCATGGATCAGCGATGCCACCGGGAGGCGGGTGCTCACCGTGGACGCGAGGACCGCCAGCCCCGCCGCCAGCAGTGCCGTCCCCCAAGGGATCGCAAACACGCCCGCCCTGAGCGACCCAGAACCCGGCGGCCCGACGGCAGGCCACTTGTGAGCGTACGGCGTCCCCAACAGGATCAAGACCAGGTCGGCGCCGGTGGCCACCATCCAGGGAGCCACCCCATATCCGGGCCCCGCCAGGAAGCCAACCAGCACGCCAGCGACCACTACCCCACCCACCACGAGCGGGCGAGCCTCGGATTCGACGACCTGGACCGGGCTTGGGATCCCGGGACGCAACACCCTCCGGTAGCACCAGTACCCGGCTGCGGTGGCCACGAGGCTTGGCGGTCCCAGGTTAACCAGGAAGTCAACCGGGCTCGCTCCCGTGTGCCCGACTGCGATCAGGTTGGTCAGGTTCGACACCGGTAGCGCAGAGGACGCCAGCATCGCCAGCAGGACCGGTTGGAAGGCCAGGGTCAGCGGCGAGATCCCGGTTCGGCGCGCGATGCGGATATAGAGCGGGGTGAGCAGCACCACCGCGGCGTCCAGGTTGAGCACCGCGGTGACCAGCGCCCCCAGAACCCAGGCCCAGCCCACCATGTGCCGACCCCGCGAGACGAGGCCCGCCAGAGACTCGAAAAACCCCAAGCCGTCCAGCAGCACCGCCAGGGGGACCGCTGCCAGCAGGAAACCGAGGGCAGGAGCGAGCGGCCCGAGTGCGGTTGCCGCCCCGGCCGGCGAGATGATCCCCGCTGCGATCTCCACTCCCGCAGCGACGACCGGCGCCGTCCAGCCGGGGATACCCCCTGGCCGCAACACGGCGCCCGCCACGGCCAGGGCGAGGAGAACCACGGAGGCCACCAGCATCTGCCTGCCACCCTACGGTGCCTCAGCGGTCGGTCTCCAGCGGTCGGTCTCCAGCCGTCGGTCTCCAGCCGTCGGTCTCCAGCTGTCGGTCTCCAGCTGTTGGTCTCCAGCTGTTGCAGTTATCCACATTTTCGGTGGAAAAGTGCAACATCTGGATCCAGGTCCTAATGGGAGCCCGGGCCGATCCCCAATACCAGCTCGGGGGAGTCGTTGGACACGCTGTTGACCGAGCGACTCACCGGACGGGCATCCAGGGCGACCTGGCTCGCCCGGGCCGCCAGCAGCCCCAGGGCCGGGTCCGCATCGCCGGAGCCCACCCCCAACCACTCGTCCACCATCGATAACCGCAGCAAGACCGGCATCCGCGAGTGGACCTGGACTACGGGTTCGGTGGCCGCGGTGGTGATGATCACCGCGCTGAGCAGCCACGGGCCGTCACTCGACGGGTCACGCCAGACGTCCCACAGGCCTGCCGCGGCCAGGGGCTCGCCGTCGGTCGAGCAGAAATAGAACGGCTGGGGGGCTTGGCCTGGTTCACGGCGCCACTCGTAGAAGCCGTCCATGGGAATCACCGCCCGCCTGCGGGTAAGAGCGGACCGGTATGCGGGCGAGCGATCCAGGGTCTCGGAGCGGGCGTTGATCATCTTCGCTCCCCCCGAAACCGACTTGGACCATGACGGCACCAGTCCCCAGCGCAGCGCCTCCAGCCGCTTAGCCCCATCACGGCGCAGGATCCCCCGAATGGTGCTGCTCGGTGCGACATTCCAACTCGGCCTGATCCCCTCGG
>JBOGGT010000009.1:0-5227 GCA_050744225.1 Acidimicrobiales bacterium
GTGGTGGACCTGGTCGGAGAGGAGGTGATCGTCAAGCACTGACTATCATCAAAACCAGTCACCCTGGGCACTGGGTCCACCTACATTTTCGGTGATCGTCAACCTACATTTTCCGTAATCCGCGACACAGCCGACCCGCCTCTCCTCGTTGGCGCTACTCCGCGGTCCCAACCTCGGCATCTAACTAACTCACGTACAGGGCAATATCCGATCCGACGTCACCAACAAACGTGAAATGCGGTGGCGCAGAAGCCGAAGGAGTCCGCAACTCAATCGTGACCTGTGGCGAGCCATGCGCGACCTGGGCTGAACCAAATTGGATTGACCAATTCGTCGGCACCACAGCCGTAAACCCGAGCGAAGCGAGTCGGTCTACCAATCCGGCACCAACAAAGTATTGTGCGTTACTTACCATGTTTACTAATACCGACGAGGGTGGCGATGGGAGGTAAGGACTCACCAGCTGCCAGGCCTGCGCCACCTCACTCCCATCAAGAATCGCGGGAGGATACCCAACCTCGCCAACTTGAAGCGCCAAGGCTACAGCGATCGTCACCGTCGCGCCAGCTAGGACCAGTGACAACACACCCCGAACTCGCTGTCCAAGCAAATAGATAACAGAAGCACCAGTACTGCGCACCTTAACCCATGACCCCCCAAGAGCGACAACTAAGCCAAACACACCAACCATGGGAAACGCCACCTCCCAGAGCACGTCGTACCCCATAATCCCACCCACAATCCGACTTACCGAAACGATGCTCCCTACTAGGCCCATCATACTAATTACACCGAAGCTCACTGCCAACCACCGCCTTCTTATCCACCCTAAGCCGATCCCAACCAAACCCGCCAGACTTACTAACACCATAATCACAATGGGCGCGGGTGATTGAATACCCTGACCTAGCACCGTTGCCGCACCAAAGGGAAGAAGTGAGTCCACCGCTGCTACAGCATAGGTGGCGCTACGTAACGAGGCGTGTGGGTGAGCCGACGAGAAGAATTGTACGATAAGACTGAGATTACTCGGACCGGGTCCGGCAGCCTGCTGAACGATGGGGGCAATCCAAAGAGCCAGCAGAAGGGCCACGCCCAGGCCCGCCCAGGCCCTGGTGCGTCTGGAGTATTCCCGAGGCCCGTCCTCATTGAGCTTCCACTGAACTATAAGAGTGGCTCCAGCCGTGACGAGGAGCAGCGCAGTCAGAGGAGCGGTCGCCACGTCGGTTTGAACCGTGAAGGTCCCCACGAGTGCGGCGCCGAGCAAGCACATGGTGGAACCGGTCATGGCTACGCCAGCCAGCACCGCAACCAGAATCATCGGCAGGACCACCACCAGCGGGTTCCAGGGATAGTTCAGGCGTGGAACCTGGATGGTCCAACAATACAACAGGACCAACGCTGCCACCGACAGAGCCGCCACCGCACCCGCCCGCCGGTTCACGACCACGACAATCCCCACCACCGCGAGACCTTCGAGCACCACTTGGCCAACGATCTCGGGTCGCGCCCCGGGTCCGAGCAACAAGTAGGGTATGCTCAGCAGATAGAAGTAGATGGGTCCTGGGTGGTGCCAGCCAAATCTGTCATACGGTCCGAGAAGCTGCTGAAACTGAAGGGCACGACGAATGGCTAGCTCGATTACAGCTTGGTCACCACCTTGGAACAGATAGCCCTTTGTCAACCCGGTCGCGAGAACGTCATAGACGAAAGGTCCGGCGGCGACAACCGTAGCCAAAAGGCCAAGCCCGGCGGTGCCGTGCTTCCGCCCGTAACATGGATTTAAACAGCTGCGTGAGCCTGCTCTAATTGACAAAGATACCGCTGGAATTTATTTCCGCCCCCGTCACAGGGGATGAGTTCACGAGGTAGCCATCTTGAAACTTGTCATATCCCGATCCGTTACCACCGCCGACGTATCCTCCCTGGAGATTTATCTGGGGAGGCGTGCCGTTGGCGCTTTTTACGGAGTTGGCTCCGATGGTCACTGCCGTTAAAGAGTAGGCTAAAGGTGAAGTTCCACAGGCCACGGCACCAAAGTTGCTGATTGACCAAGCCCAGGTTGTCCCCACAACGTAGATTCCATGACCGCAGCTATCGAACGAGATGTTGGTACCTGCGCCATAGCTGGCGCGGCGAAGACTATCCACGTTAAGATACAAGCCGATGAGCCCTCCATACACGAACAGGTCGGAAATGTATATATTGGTAGAGTTCAGGATTGTAATCCCATATGCGGTGTTGCTCACGTAGACGTCCCAAGTCGACGGTGGAGTACACCCGGAAGCTCCGTCATTGAACGGCCAAATGTGAATATCCCGAATGTAGGTGGTATCGTATATGTTCTCTATAGTTAGTCCGGTTCCGCCAGCATCCATCCAGATGTGCTCAATTACCGATCGGGCGAGCACGTATATGCCGTTATATGTGTTTGGCATATATAGGTTTGTCAGATTAGGTCCCGAAGACACCGATTCACCACTAATGGTATAGGAGAATGATAGTGGATCGCCTCCGCAGCTAGATTGATTGGTAATCCAAAATGCTAAATCAACCACAGCCGCACCGGTCCCGGTGATTGTGATAAAGGGATTGGCGGTTGTGCCCTCATACGCGAGGCCAGAGGACGTGGCCGGGGGTCCGCCTGAATCCGCTAGGGGGTTGCTTGTTCCAGCTAGTCGCACTCCTGTTGGGATACTCAGGCCCGAGCTGCCAAAGTACCATCGTCCAGCAGGGACGAAAACTGTCCCCCCGGAGGTGGCGGCGGCGTTGATAGCCTCCTGAAATGAGCTAGTGTTGTCGAAGCCAGAGTCGTTTGGCGTTGCTCCGTAATCCACGACGTTGGACCAGGACGCGGGGGTGGTACTCATGTGGCTACTCCGATGCTGGGGACGAGCGGGCTCGCGCCGTTACGATACCCTCCAGCGCCCGGTGTGTCAAGTCCGGTTTGGCGGCGCATGCAACAGGGAAGTGCGTCGCAAGCTCGAGGGCGCCCGGGCAAGGGACGATCGTGCCGCATCTTGACCACCGGCGTCCGTCGAACTCAGCACAGACAGCCCTCGTCACGAGGCGCTACCTCCCCACGAAGCGGGCCTTGCCCGGACCCTGGGTGAGGAAGGAGGTTATCCCGATGGTCGCATCTTCGGTGGCGAAAGCTTCGCCGAACAGCTGGCGCTCCAGGGCCATCCCTTCGCTGAGCGAGCCCGCCAGTCCCTGGTCGATCGCTCGTTTGGCCAACGACTGTGCCACCACCGCTCCCGCTGCCAGCTCGCCAGCCCAGCTCAAGGCTTTGGCGAGCACCTCGGAGTCGGGCACCGTCCGATCCAGAAGACCCATAGAGAGCGCCTCCTCGGCACGCGCGTGACGACCCGAGAAGATAAGGTCCTTTGCCTTCGCCGGGCCCACCAGGAGCGCCAGGCGCTGAGTGCCGCCCCCACCTGGGATGATGCCCAGGCCGATCTCTGGCAGGCCCAGCTTGGCGCCCTCGCCCCCGACCCGGAAGTCACACGCCAGAGCAAGTTCGCAGCCCCCTCCCAGGGCGTAGCCGTTGATTGCCGCCACCACAGCTCGGGGAAAGGCCGCCAGCGCGTCGAGGACCTGGTGGAATCGGCCCGCCACCTGGGCTGGATAGCCCAAGCCGCCAAACTCGGTAATGTCGGCCCCGGCAGCGAATATCCGCTCGCCGCCCCAGATGACCAGCGCCCCTGGAAGATCGGCGGCAAGACCGGCTAGCACAGCCTCGAGCTGGCGCAACAGCTCCGCAGAGAGGGCGTTCATCTTCGGCCGGTCGATGCGGATCAGCGCGACCCCATCAGGTCGGCGCTCGACCGAGACGAACGGGGCGTCTGTGGCTGAGTCGGACATGCTTGGCAGGCTACCGCTCTGCGCGGGTCACACCCGGACGACCGGTATGGGTTTGAGGCTCTCCAGGACACTCAAACACCACCAGTCGCCTGCCACGCGCGGGCACGGGACTCCCAGCGGGGCCGCTGAGCCGCCAGACTCGCTGCCCCGCCCGCTCAGGCCTCCGCCAGGGCGGCCCGGAATGCTTCCGCCATGGCCGCACGGCAGCGGGCGGGCTCGAACCTGGCGAGCTGGGCCTTCGCACCCAGCTCCATTGAAGCTCGCAGACCCTCGTCGGTCAGCACCCGTTGGATGCCGGCCGCCATGACGACCGGCTCACGACTGCCCAGCACCAGACCCGCATTGCCGACAGTCTCAGGGACGGCGGCGGCGGCGTAGGCGACGACGGGCACGCCGTGGCACATCGCTTCGAGCAGCGGAATGCAGAAACCCTCGTGTGATGACGCACACACGAACACATCGGCGTTGGCGTAGTGGGCGGCGAGGACGGCCGCGCTCACCGATCCGGCGAGGTTCACCCCATCGCTCAGGTCGAGCCGGGCGGCGTAAGCGGTCAGAACGTCCCAGTATGAGTCACTGGCCGAGCCCCCTACCAAATGCAGGCGAGCGCCGGGATCGTAGGCCCGCCGGTAGGCGGCCAGGGCAGCGATCAGGTGGTGCTGGCCCTTGTGCGGGGATACCCGGCCGACGAAGGTCAACTCGGCGCCCTGCCGGGTGGACCGCAAGTGGTCAAGGGTGACCGGATCGGGCGGGCAGGCTCCCAGCTCGACCAGTGGGGGGACCACCGTCGGGTTGGCAAAGCCCACCTTGGCCAGTTCGTAGCGGTTGAACTTCGAGGCGGCGAAGGAGGCCGTCGTGCCCGGCGCCAGCCGACCGAGCTGGGACCACCCTGTCCCGGAGGCGATCCCGATCTCCGGGTCCCAGGCCTCGATCAGCCGGCGGGGGGTGATGTTGTGGAAGTAGACCCACTTGGGTTCTGGCCGGGCGACCAAGTAATCAGCCACCGGGCTCCCCATCGAAGCCTGGTACAGCAGGTGGGTGCGCTCGCCGCGCCGAACCCGCCCGAAGCGGCCATAGTGCCGGTAAGGCCTCGCCCGTCCCTCCAAGCCGGGGCGCACCTCGTCGGCAAAGATCTCCGAGCGCAGGCCCATTCCCCTCAACACCTCCTGGGTGGCCAGGGTGTGCGCGCCGATGGCATCACGGGGGGCCAGCGATGGTACGAACTGATGGACCGCGACCGTCAAGGCCGGGCGCACATCCGAGCCTCCGGTCGGCTCGCCACCACCGCGAAGCTGGTGGGACCGCTGATCATCTCGGCCAAGCGCACCACCGACGCTCCCGTGCTCACCTCCGCTGCCGGGCC
>JBOGGT010000010.1:0-5747 GCA_050744225.1 Acidimicrobiales bacterium
ACCCGTCGCCCCGACGGGTAGCACTCCTCAGTTTCCCGGCCGGCCTGCGCCAGAGCGAGACTCCGTAGTCCTCATCGGCGTCGGTCCACCAGCGGCCGAGCACGAGGCCGGCCCTGGACATCTCGTCCCGCAGTCCTTCGCGGCGGAACTTGGTGCTGATCTCGGTGCGCATCTCCTCTCCGTCCTCGAAATCCACTACCAGGTCCAGAGCGCTCAGCGTGACCGTCTGGTCGTCCTTCGAACGCAGCCGCATCTCCATGCGC
The DNA here is from genome assembly GCA_050744225.1 of Acidimicrobiales bacterium. GTDB lineage: Bacteria > Actinomycetota > Acidimicrobiia > Acidimicrobiales > JAJPHD01 > JAVKSL01. The sequence goes on from JBOGGT010000010.1 coordinate 264, forward strand.
TCGTGGGCCTCGTTCCAGACGGCCACATGGGAGAAGCTCCCAGGATGGAAGTCGGCGCCCAGCGCCTCGTTGAGTACCCTAAGCACGTTGAGGTTGAACTCGGCGGTCACGCCCGCCCCGTCGTTGTAGGCGGCAACCAGCCGAGTCGGGTCCTTTACTAGGTCGGTTCCCAGGAGAAGCCAGTCCTTGTTCCCAAGCCCGTCTGCCAGTTCGCTGAGCAGGCTGTGTCGTTGGGTGGGGTCCAGGTTGCCGATGGTGCTGCCTAGGAATGCCACCAGGCGGCACCCCCCCTTGGGCAGTAGCCCGAGGTGCTGCTCGAAGTCACCCACCACCGCGTGAACCTGGGTCTGCGGGTAGGCGTCGGAGATGAGCTTGGACGCGCCCCGCAGGGTCGGCTCGCTCACGTCGAAGGGCACATAACGCCGCAGGGACCCTGCCTTGCTCAGCGCGTCCAGTAGCACACGGGTCTTGTCGGAGGTACCCGAACCCAGCTCCACCAGGGTGTCTGCCCCGGAGAGGTCGGCGATCTCATCGGCTGCCCCGATCAGGATTGCCCGTTCACGGCGGGTGGGGTAGTACTCGGGGAGGCGGGTGATCTCGTCGAACAGGTCGCAGCCGCGCTCGTCGTAGAGCCACTTGGGAGCGAGCACCTTGGGTCGGGAGGTGAGCCCCGCCCTGGTGTCGTTTGCCAGCCTCTCCAGGAGGTTGGCATCGTCAAGGTGCACTTCTAAGACGTTGCCCGGGCAGCTGGGCTGCATCTAGGCGTCCCGCGCCAGCCGCAGGCCGCTGAAGCACCAGCGAGCAGACGGAGGGAAGAAGTTGCGGTAGCTCACCCTGGAGTGACCGACTGGCGTGGCGCAGCTGGCACCGCGCAGGACGTACTGGCTGACCATGAACTTGCCGTTGTACTCGCCAACCGCCCCGATTGCCGGGCGGAATCCGGGGTAGGGGGCGTAGCTGCTCGAAGTCCACTGCCAGACGTCACCGAGGAACGAAACCTCAGAGTCCGACACTGCCCTGGGGTGGCAGCTTCCCAGGTCCAGCAGCCTCTCGGTGTGTGACGGCCGGGTTGTGGCCACCGCCTCCCACTCCGCTTCTGTGGGCAGCCGCCCCCCCGCCCAGCGTGCGTAGGCATCTGCCTCGTAGTAGCTGATGTGGCATACCGGCTCGGAGGGATGCACCAGACGCTGACCGCCGAGGGTGAAAACCTGCCAACGTGGTCCCTCCGAGGTCGCGGACCAGTAAAGGGGGGCTTCCCATTGCTCGGACCGGACTGCGGCCCAGCCCTCGGAGAGCCACAGCTCGGGCCGCCGGTAGCCGCCGTCCTCGATGAAACAGAGCCACTCGCCGTTGGTTATCGGCTGGGCGGTGATGGCGAAGGGGTTCAGGTGCACGAGATGTCGCGGAGACTCGTTGTCGAATGAGAACCCGTTGCCGGTGTGGCCCACCTCTACCAGACCGCCCAGATGTTCGATCCAGTCTGCCCTGGGGGTCACACTCCCGGTCCCTGGGCCGCGGAGGGGCCGGTAGGCAGGGAGGAGCGGATTGCAGGCCAGGAGGTGCTTGATGTCCATCAACAGCAGCTCCTGGTGCTGTTGCTCGTGGTGGATGCCCAACTCCACAAACCCTCCGAGCCCTTGGCCCCGGCCGGATCCTTCGAGGAGGGCGACCATCGCGGCGTCGACGTAGCGGCGGTACCTGCCAACCTCTTCCACACCCGGTCGTGTAATCAAGCCTCGGCCGGGGCGAGGGTGGCGGGCCCCGAGGGACTCGTAGTAGGAGTTGAACAGGTAGGCGTAGGCCGGCTCGAAGGCGGTGTATCCCCGAAGGTGCGGCCCGAGCAGGAACGTCTCGAAGAACCAAGAGGTGTGAGCTCGATGCCACTTCGCGGGACTGGCATCGGGCATCGATTGCACCGTCTGGTCCTCCGCGCTGAGCGGTTGGACCAGTGTCTCGGTGACGGCCCGCACATCCAGGAATCGCGTGGATGCCTCCGAGCTCAGCAAGGCTTGGGTTGTTCGCATGTCTCGGTCCTTCCCGCAGAGTGTTCGGTTCAAATCCGTGTGGGGATTATAGCTGCGAACTACTCGCCACGGTATCTACATGAGATATAATGAAACATATGGTGAAGTGTTGTGAGTTGAGAAAGTGAGGTTGGCCAAGCTCTCGGTGGGAGCTGAGCGCTACTACCTCTCCACCGTGGCAGCAGGCTATGAAGACCACCGCCCTGAGGGCTTGGAGCCCGATGGCGTGTGGATGGGCACCGGCTCAGCCGGCCTGGGTCTGGGAGGCCAGGTCACTGCGCCCGACCTCGAGCTCGTGGTCGGCGGCGGTGACCCCAGATCACGCAACTGGCTGAACCCGGCTCAATCCAGGGTCAAGGTCGTTGGCTACGATCTGGTGTGGGCGGCGCCCAAGTCGGTTTCGGTCTTCTTCGGCCTGGCCGACTCGGCGGGTTCGGAGGCACTCCAGGGTGCTCACAGCGTGGCGGTCGGCGACGCCATCGGCTACCTCGAACGTTCCGCAGTCTTCGCACGGCGCAGCGAGCAGGGTCGGAGGTTCCCGGTAGCAACCTCGGGGGTGGTGGCCGCGGGATTTGTGCACCGAACCAGCCGGGCAACGGACCCGCACCTTCATACCCATGTTCTGGTCGCCAACCTGGTCGAAGGAGTGGACGGGCGATGGTCAGCCCTCGATGCGCGAGGCCTCTACGCTCACGCGGTCACCGCTGGCTACCTCTACCACGCTCGCCTGCGCCACGAGCTGGTTCATCGACACGGGCTGGCCTTCGGATCGATCCGGAACGGGGTCGCCAACCTTGTGGGTGTGCCGGCCCCCGTACTCGAGGCGTTTTCTCAGCGCCGACGCCAGGTACTGGGCCAGCTTCAGAGCTGGGGGACTTACACGCCCCGAGCGGCTCAGGCCGCGGCGCTGGCCACCCGCCCGGCGAAGGACACCAGTAGGTCGGTAGAACAGCTGCGTGACCAGTGGCAGGACCGGGCCGCTCGTCTGGGCCTGAGCCCGGACAGGGTTTCGGCCGCACTGGGCGAGCGAGCGTCTGGGTTAGGGGTCGAGCTTCCGACTCCCGAAGTGGACCTCGACCGGGTGGTTGCCGGGCTGGTGGAACGGGGCGGAACCTTCGGACGGCGCGACCTGTTGAGAGGCATCGCCCAGGCACTGCCGGACGGCGCCGAGGTGGCGTCGATCGAGCAGTTCGGGGACCAGTTGGCGGCCTCGGGGGCGCTGCTCGAATTGACCGGAACGGGCATCGCTCCTGAAGCGAGAGTCACGCGACGTGTGGCGCCCGTGCCTGAACTGTGGCACCGGCGTGACGGGAGCCGGATGGCGCCTGGTGTGGTCGAGGCGCGTTGGACCACCGTGCAGCGCGCCACTGAGTTGGAAGGCCTGGTCAGTGCGGCCAGACATCGAGCCAGCAGTGCCGGTGCTCCCGAAGCCTCGCAAGTCCCCGCCTCGCAAGTCCCCGCCTCGCAAGTCCCCGCCTCGCAAGTCCCCGCCTCGCAAGTCCCGGCCTCGCAAGTCCCGGCCTCGCAAGTCCCGGCCTCGCCAGACCCCGGCTCGTCAGTCTCGGCCCCGCCAGACCCCGGCTCGTCCGTCTCGGCCTCGCCAGACCCCGGCTCGTCAGTCTCGGCCTCGCCAGCGGCAATCCTGGAGTCGACGCTTGCTCGCCGGCCTGAGCTGAGTGCCTCGCAAGCCGCGGCGGTCCGCCACTTGCTTGGCTCAGCTTCGATGATCGAGGTCATATCCGCGGGTCCCGGTCCAGCTGGCACCGACGTCATCGAAGCGGCCCGAGAGGCGTGGCAGCTGTGCGGGCATCGAGTGCTCGGTCTGGCGGCGACACCCGCAGGGGCCCTTGCCCTTGAGGCGTCCACCGGGGTCGCGCCGTCCACCGGAGTCGCCCCGTCCACCGGAGTCGCGCCGTCCACCGGAGTCGCGCCCGACCTGCTCGGGGAGCCTGGATACACCCGCCACTCGCGGCCGGGTGGCGGTCCTCGCCAGACGGTGGTGGTGGTTGTAGGTACCGAGGGCCGGACTGTGGGAGAGCTCAGCGAGCTGGTGTCGTCCAATCCAGCCACCAAGCTGGTTCTTCTTATGAACGACCAGCTCAGGACCCGCTCCGACGTGGCGCGAGCCCTGTGTGAGGCGGTCATTCCAACGGTGGTGGCGTCAGCAACCGGACGGGGGCGGTCGTCTGGCTCAACTGTGGAGGTGATGAAGGTGTTGGTGGGTCGTGACCAATCCGTGGTAATGGGGTCCAGCGCCCCGGCCTTGCGGGGAGCGCTGATCGAGGACTGGTTGGAGGATCACAGGCAAGGCAGGCCGGTGCTGATGCTCGGGAGGGACCGGGCCGAGGTTGATTCCCTCAACGCCGGTGCCCGCACAAGGCTGCGTGAAGAGGGCAAGCTCTCCAAGGTGGTGAGCGCAGCTGGCCCGGAGCTGGCCGTCGGTGACCGCGTCCAGCTCAGGTGGGGCCACTCGGGCTTCGGGCTGGAGTCAGGCCAGCAGTGCACTGTCTCGGAGCTGAGCGACGAACGGGACCTGGTGCTGCGGTCTGACACAGGCGACCTGGCCACCATCAGCCAAGGGGAGCTGCGCCCGGGGCAGGTTGCCTATGCCTACGCCTCAGTACCTGAATCGGCGACTCGCGTGACCGGTCTTCGGATGCTGGTCCTCGGCGGGCCTGACCTGGTGGGCCGTATCGGCTTCGCACTGGAGGCTGCCGGCCCGGACGCACCCGGGCGGTTTCCGGTCAGCTATTACGCGCTCAGCCTCGAGCCCGTCGGTGCCGCGTCACGAGCGATTCGTACGGGTGCACAGGCCGTCGCCAGCGGCAAGGGCCCCGACAGATTGCTCGCCTTGGCCTCACTGGCGCGGCCGGGTCCCGGCGAGGTCGCGACTCTGGTTCAGGAACTCCAGGGACGCTCGATGGCGGATCTCGCCGAGGAGTCGGACGGGCTCCGGGTCGACATCCTGTCCGGACTGCCCCCCGATCCAACCCAGGCCATCCAAGATCTGGCCGATGAGCGGGCGGCGGTCCAGCTGGGACTGGCCAACGCCCAGGCCTTGGCTCCGAGCCTTGTCCCGCACTGGGAGGTTGCCGCTTCACGGGTCGAGGACCAGCAGGACAAGTTGGAGAGAGCGGGTAGGGAGCGGGGGGAGTGGGTGGACGAGCACAGGGATTCGATCTGTCGCTATAGCGAGCTGATCTGCGCCGCCGCGGATCGCCAGGCCACCCTCGGGCGCGCGGCCGAGGTGGTATCTCCGGATCACCTGGTCAAGGTTTTGGGATCTCGTCGTCAGGAGCCGAATGAACGGGCCATATGGCGGGATGCGGCCGGAGCGATCGAGGGCTTTCGCGAGCGCTGGGGGATCACCGACACTCTTGAGGCCCTTGGGCGCGAGCGGGAGCCCGCCCCCGCCCAGCCCGCCCCCGCCCAGCCCGCCCCCGCCCAGCCCGCCCCCGCC
>JBOGGT010000011.1:0-2286 GCA_050744225.1 Acidimicrobiales bacterium
CCAGGCAACGAAGCCCAGCGCCAATGGCGGCGAGGACCCGACGGCAAAGATCATGATGAGGGCCACCGGTGCACCGGCAACGAGGTTGGCGACAGGACCCGCCATGAACACCCACACCAGCTCGGGCGGGCCAAGACTGCCTGGGGTGTGCACCGCGGCGCCGGTTAGGCCGATCTGTGCCCAGGTGGTGCGCAGCCCGTAGTGGCGCAGCACCAAGACGTGGCCGAGCTCGTGGATGATGCCGGCACCGAAGAACGACACCAGCCATCCGGCGCCAATCGCTGCGCCAGCACCCCAACCAATGAGCGTCCAGCTCTCGATGTAGGCCGCGGCTGCGCAGAAAACCACGGCGAGGGCCACCCACACCAACACGCCGCGCTCGACGTAGACCCGTACCGAACTGAGGGAAAACACCGCCATTGGGTGGGCTGGCGGTGTGGTGTCACCTCGACCCAAAAACAGGCGGCTCAGCGCACTTCGGTCAGAAGACTGCTTGGGGCTCGACATGGGACCCAAGCATACAACAGCCGTGTGACTCAAGGGGAGGCCCGCCCTGGGGTGGTGGCTCAGGGGCAGAGTGAGGGACCATCGTGGCGCGGGGGATGGTCCCTGCCCAGGGGCTTACGCCCTGGCACAGGTCCTCTCGCCGGTCCCCTCAGGCCCGGCGTCTGGGCCGGTGCATCGCTGCCAGCTGCCACGGAACGGGCTTGCAAGCGGGTGACGGCATCTTGGAGCGCAGCCAGCTCGGAGTTGAGGACGTGAGCGACGATGGAGTGTTCGGTATCGAAGTACTGGTGGCTTAGGTGGTCGCGCATCCCCGCGATGGCGTGCCAGTCGATGTCGGGCTCGGTGAGGAGGAGATCACGGTCGAGATGCTTGACCGCTTCTCCGATCTCGATGAGTCGGACCCTGCAAGCGTCGTAGACAAGGCCGTCATCCAGGTCTCCCCGTCGCAGGTGGCCGTTGATCGCGTTGATCGCGTTGGTGATGTCAGATAGCCAAGCAGAATGGCGCGTGGGGCTCACAGCGCAACGGCCTCGCCCAGCACCTCATCGCGCAGGAACGCTCGTAGGGAGTTGGGGGTGCCGACATCGACCCGGACACCGAGGGTCTCGCCAAGCTCGTAGCCGAGACCCAGCAGGTCCATAGGTGTGGCGGTTGGGTCAAGGTCGACTAGGAGGTCTACATCGCTGTCGTGCGTATCCTCGCCACGAGCAACCGAACCGAAAACGCGCACGTTCGTGGCGCGTCGCCGTGCGACCGCTTCGAGCACCGCTTCTCTGTTGGCAGACAGGTGCACCCCGAGTGGCGAACGGGGCTCGAAGCGCTGGGTCACCTACACGATTCTAATCCGGCTCTTTCCGGAACGAGCCCCTCCGGCCACATAAATCCCATCAGTGTCATTAGTTGGGGACATATGGAGTGGGCTTTTCCGGTCTGCGAACATCTGTACTAGTTAGCGGCGGTGAGCCCAGGCAACCCTTCCGGTGGGTATTGTCTGGATGAACGTAGCCACGCTGGAACTCCGGCAGGGCGATGGCGCCAGCGTCGATCTGGAACAAGATGTCGTCGAGCTTCACGTTGGTCTCCTGGTGTCGGGGTGGGCTGTCGAGGGGTCGGCGGGGGGCGGGTCGAGGATCGTTTGGTAGGGCTCGGTGGTCTCGGTGGCCTTGGACATCGCGTCGAAGATCTGAAGAATGAGCCTTCGTGTGCGGAACTCGCCGTGGGCCGCTCGATCCTTGCGCTTCACGATGGGGAACTTGGACAGGATGTAGTCGACATCGTCGCGTTCGATGCCGTAGAGGTGGAAATAGCAGGCGTCCAGCTCTGCTCGAAGGAGCACCCGTCGCTCGTCGTCCCAGCGAAACGGCGGCCCGTCATAGCCCAGGTCCAGCGCGAAGCCCTCCAGGTCCCAGGCCGTGTAGGTCAGCTCCAGCACCCGGTCCAGCACCCAGTCGTCCAGCCGTCTGTCGAAGTCCCAGGGCGTTTGCTGTTCGTAGGTCTCGGGCGGGAGGACGGGGAGCTGGTTGACGTAGCCGAACGTCAGGTTGGTGCCGCCAACCTTCTGACGAGCGAAGTAATCCAGCGGCAATGAGCCGAGCGCCGAACCAAGCAATGCCAACTGAGCCGCGGTCCGGTCTGAGAACAGGATCGGAAACGAGTGTCCGACGCCGACAGCCGTGATGACGGCCGGGATCACCGTGCGTTCGTCCGTTGATCGACAGATGTTGCGGAAACCCAGTAGCCAGGGGGGGTTGGCGGGGAGGCGGTCGACCACCTCGGGCT
>JBOGGT010000012.1:0-6866 GCA_050744225.1 Acidimicrobiales bacterium
GCCCGCATCCGGGGCATGCCGTCCTCGGCGTGCCAGGTCTCGAAGTCGGAGTGCCAGGAGAACTCGCGCCCGTCAAAGCCCGGCTTCAGGTTGGCCCGGCTCTGGTGGACATAGACGTCAGAGCCCAAGAGCTGGCGGGCGGGTGCTACGACGCGCGGGTCCGCTATCAGGGTTCGGATCAGGGGGCTGACCACGTGCAACTCGAAGATCGAACGAACCGCCAAGCCGGTCGGCTCGCGGATGACCCGCTCCGACGCACCCAGCTCCGGATCGTCGGCCAGCCGGTCCAGCTCGGCGCGCAGGGACTGGATGGTCTGGTCGTCGAGCAGCCGATCCACCTCCAGGAACCCATCCGCCTCGAATCCTTTGACCTGCCCGGGACTCAAGGGTCCTCCGCTCGAAGGGTAGACCACGGGATCGAGGCGAGGAAGGATCAGGGACTCACCCCCGGCCCGAGTGGGATAGCGGTCGGCACTCACGACGCCTCAGCTTGATCGCCCAGCAGCGGGTAAGCCCCGTCGGCGTCGTGGACCTCGGCACCGGTGCACGGCGGGTTGAAAACGCATACCAGGCGCAGCTCGCTGCTCGCCCGCACCCGGTGGTGCTCGTGGCCGTCGAGGAGGTACATCGTTCCCGGGCGAATCTCATGGGCCTCACCGGTCTCGAGGTCGTCGAGGGTGCCCTCACCTTCGATGCAGTAGACCGCTTCGATATGGTTGCGGTACCACATGGTCGTCTCGGTGCCAGCCCAGATGACCGTGTCATGCAGCGAGAACCCGACCCCGTCACCCGCGAGCACGAATCGGCGGCTCGTCCAGGTGGGGGCCTGCACGTCACGTTCGGTACCCTGCAACTGTTGGATCGATCGGACGATCAACTTTTCCTCCTTCCCCAGCGGCCGGCACCGGCCAGTGCGGCCTCCACGCTGACATCCAGGCTCTCGGCAAGCAGCACAAGACCCGGCTCCAGCTCGTCGGCGACCGAGATGGTGAGCGGGGGCATGACCTTGATCACCTCGCCGTCCGGACCCGAGGTCTCGATCAGCAGCCCCCGTTCGAAGGCCCGGCGGCAGACGGTGCCCGCGATGGAAGGGTCGTCGAATGCAAGCCCCCAGATAAGGCCCCGGCCTCGCACCTCGGCACCGAGCCCCGGGTGCGCGGCGGCCATCGTTTCCAGCCCGGCCCGCACGACCTCGCCCTTGGCCAGGGTGTTGCGCTCCATCGAGTCGTCCCTCCAGAAATCGAGGGAGGCGGTGGCGGTGACGAACGCCGGGTTGTTGCCCCTGAAGGTGCCGTTGTGCTCGCCGGGCTGCCACTGGTCCAGGTCCCGCTTGAACAGTGTCAGCGCCATGGGCAGTCCGTTGCCACTGATGGACTTTGCCATGGTAACGATGTCGGGGACGATGCCCGCCGGCTCGAAGCTGAAGAACGGCCCGGTGCGGCCACACCCCATCTGGATGTCGTCGACGATCAGGAGGATCTCCTGGTTAGCGCACAGGTCGGACAGCCGGCGCAGCCAGGCCCAGCTCGCGGGGTTCACGCCGCCCTCACCCTGGAGGGTCTCGACGATCACCGCGGCCGGCGTGTCGAGCCCGCTGCCACCTCCCTCCAAGAGAGCCTCCAGGATGGTCATCGAGTCCATCGAGTCATCCAAGAAGTTGCAGTAGGGCAGGGCCGTCGTATTGTTGAGGGGCACACCTGCTCCCTCGCGCTTCATCGAGTTGCCGGTCACCGAGAGGGAACCGAGGGTCATGCCGTGGAAGGCATTGGTAAAGCTGACTATCTGCTCGCGCCCCGTCACCTTCCGAGCCAGCTTCAGGGCTGCCTCGACCGCGTTGGTCCCGGTCGGCCCTGGAAACTGCACCTTGTAGTCCAGGCCCCTGGGCGCAAGGATCGTGTCCCGGAAGGCTGCGAGGAACTCCGCCTTGGCCCTGGTGTGCATGTCCAGGCTGTGCACCACCCCCTCCGAGGCCACGTAATCAAGCAAAGCCTGCTGTATCCGCCGATTGTTGTGACCGTAGTTGAGGGCACCCGCCCCGCTGAAGAAGTCGAGGTACCGATTCCCGTCCGTGTCGTAGAGCCAACTCCCCTTGGCCCGGTCGAACACCGCTGGCCACGACCTGCAGTAGCTGCGTACCTCGGACTCCATCTGGTCAAATACTGTCATTCGCTATTCACTCCTACGCTGGTTGGTGGGATGGGCCCGATCCGCAGGAGCACCTCGGGCCCGTGCGGCTCGGGGAACAGCTCGACGGCGAAGAGGACCTCGGTCCGCATGGGAACCTCCGCCCATCGAGCGAAGGCCTCAAAGAGGCGGCGCGAGCCCAGGTTGGCCGGGGTGAACGTCGCCTCCAGGTGGTCGATTGGAACCCCCAGTAAGTCGGGCACAGCCCCCTGCCACAACGCTCGTAACATCGCCAGGGCAAGACCCCGGCGTCGGAACTCCTCGGCCACGCCGACCTGCCAGACGAACAGCGTCTGGGTATGGGGGCGGACATAGCCGGTGACAAACCCCCCGAGGCGGTCCCCGATCCGGGCGACTATCGAGGTGTCGGCAAAGTCCCGACAGAACAGCAGGTACTTGTACGGCGAGTTCAGATCGAGTCCCGAAGCAGTAGCCAGGCGCCACATCTCGGCACCGTCCTCAGGCCGCGGACTGGCGAGGATCGTTGAGCGTTCCATAGGCACGAGCGCGGCAGCCAACACGCATCAACTCCCGCTGGCCCCAACCCTAGCCGGCGCGGACGGTCCATGGCCCCCCATCCGCCGGGCCAGGCGTGTTTCTTTGGGCAACCGACTGCAAAAAGTGCAGCCCATTGCCCAAAGAACTGATCAGCGCAGGAGGTCGCGCACCGCTTCGCGCTCGGAGGCCAACTCGTCGGCGGTCACGACTAGGGCCTCGCGGGCGCCCGCGTCGTGCACGAAGCCCTCTGCCACCTCCCAGCCCAAGCCGTCGGAGCACAGCGGGTACCCGAAGACCAGGCCCTCCGGCACGCCGTACTCCCCTCTGCTGATCGCCGCCACCGGTACGCAGTGACCTGCCGGGGTCGGCGTGCACAGCCCGACGACCGTGTCGATCACCGCGTTGGCCGCGGACGCTGCCGACGAGGCCCCCCGAGCCTGGATCACCGCCGCTCCCCTTCCTCGAACCGTGCAGGAGAACTCACCCGACAGCCACCCGTCATCCCCGATCACCTCGGGCGCGGGTCGGCCCGCGATGAGGGCGTTGGCGACATCGGGGTACTGGGTGGACGAGTGGTTCCCCCACACCGCCAACCGGCTCACCGACCCGACCCCCACCCCCGCCCGGCGAGCCAGCATCGATCGCCCCCGGTTGGCGTCGAGGGCCATCATGGCGAACCACCGCTCGGGCGGGACATCCCTGCCGTGCGAGGCGGCGATCAGGGCGTTGGTGTTGCAGGGGTTGCCCACCACCAGCACCCGCACGTCGGCCGCGGCATGGGCCGCTATCGCCGCTCCCTGGGGACCGAAGATGCCCCCGTTCACCGTCAGCAGGTCAGCCCGCTCCATCCCCGCGCGCCGGGGCACCGACCCGATCAGCAGCACCCAGGACACCCCACCGAAGCCCACCGCCAGGTCAGAGGTGGCAACGACGCCCGCCAGGAGTGGGAAGGCGCAGTCGTCCAGCTCCATCACCACCCCCTCCAGGGCCGCCAGCGCTCCGGGCACCTCGATCAGGTGCAGCACCACCGGCTGGCCCGGCCCGAACATCGCTCCCGAAGCGATCCGGAACAACAGGGCGTAGCCGATCTGGCCCGCTGCCCCGGTCACCGCCACGTGGACCGGCGACGCCGGGCTCACAGGCGGTCCACGATGGCGGAGGCGAACTCGCTGGTCGAGACCTGGGTGGCGTGGTCCATCTGGCGAGCGAAATCGTAGGTCACTATCCGCTCGGCGATGGTGGCCTCCAGCCCCCGGACGATGTCGTCGGCGGCATCCTGCCAACCCAGGTGCTCGAACATCATCACCCCCGACAACAGCAGGGAGCCCGGGTTGACCTTGTCCTGGCCTGCGTATTTGGGGGCGGTCCCGTGGGTGGCCTCGAAGATGCCGTGCCCGCTCACGTAGTTGATGTTCGCCCCGGGCGCGATGCCGATGCCACCGACCTGTGCCGCCAGAGCATCAGAAAGGTAGTCCCCGTTCATGTTGAGCGTTGCGATCACGTCCAGGTCCCACGGCCGGATAAGGGCCTGCTGGAAGCAGATGTCCGCGATCAGGTCAGTCACCAGCACCTTGTCGCCCGGCTCGCCTCCACAGTCCTCCCAGCTCACTGCGACCTCGGAGAACTCTTCGCGGACCAGCTCGTATCCCCAGGTCCGGAAGGCCCCCTCGGTGAACTTGCAGATATTGCCCTTGTGCACCAGGGTGACCCGTCGCCGACCCTTGCGCCGCGCGTACTCCAGGGCCGCCCGGATGAGCCGCTTGGACCCGGTGACCGACACCGGCTTGATCCCGACCCCGGAGTCGGCCCGGATGTTCCAGCCAAACTCGTCGCGCAGGTACCCGATCAGTCGGGCCACCTCCGGCGTGCCCGCCTCCACCTCCATGCCGATGTAAAGGTCCTCGGTGTTCTCCCTAAAGATCACCATGTCCACCTTCTCGGGGTGGCGGACCGGGGAGGGCACCCCCTCGAACCACCGCACCGGGCGGAGGCAGACGTAGAGGTCCAGGATCTGGCGCAGCGCCACGTTGAGCGAGCGGATCCCCCCACCCACCGGGGTGGTGAGCGGCCCCTTGATCCCGATGAGGTGCTCCCTGAAGGACTCCACCGTCTCGGTCGGCAACCACTCCCCCGTGTTGTCGTACGCCTTGCGCCCGGCGAGCACCTCCACCCAGGCCACCCGGCGCCCGTGGCGCGCGGCGGCGGCGTCAAGCACCGAACGGGTGGCCGGCCAGATGTCCACCCCGATCCCGTCCCCCTCGATAAAGGGGATGATCGGCTCGGCGGGCACGCAGAGGGTCCCGTCGGGGCTCATGGTGATCTTGGCGGGCATCACCGGAGCCTACCTGCTGGCTTTTGGAATAAATTGAGCCTGGATTGCTTCGAGCATCGTGCCCACCCACGCTCCGTGACATCTGTCACCCGAAGTTCACGACACTCGGCACTTCCCGCCTTTCGCCGGATTTCTTAGCCTGGTAGGCATGACCGATACCGCAATCAGCTTCGTGGATGTGCAGAAACGATACGGCCCAACCCAGGCTCTGGCCGGAGCCAGCTTCGAAGTGGCCCGCGGCGAGACCGTCGCCCTGCTCGGGCCCAACGGTGCCGGCAAGTCCACCGCTGTGGGCATCATGCTGGGGCTGCGCTTCGCCGACGCCGGTCGGGCGCAGATCCTCGGGATGTCCCCCACCGACGCGGTGAGCGCCGGGCGGGTGGGGGCCATGCTCCAGACCGCCAAGCTACCCGACGGAGTGCGGGTGCGCGAGGTGGTCGAGCTGGTGCGCCACCTCTACCCCCGCCCGCTCTCGCTGGCCGCCCTGTCGGCCATGGCCGGGCTCGAGGACTTCCTGGACCGCAAGGTGGACGGGCTCTCTGGTGGCCAGGCCCAGCGGGTCCGCTTTGCGCTCGCAGTTGCCGGGGACCCCGAGCTGGTGTTCCTGGACGAGCCGACCGTCGGGATGGATGTGGAGACCCGTAGGTCATTCTGGTCCTCGATGGAGTCCCTGTCGGGCCGGGGTGCCACGGTGGTCTTCGCCACCCACTACTTGGAGGAGGCCGACGCGGTGGCTGACCGGGTGGTGGTGCTGGACCGAGGCCGGGTGGTGGCGGACGGGACCTCCGAGGCCATCAAGGCCGGGGTGAGCCCACGGGTGGTGCGCTTCTCGCTGCCCGGCGCAGACCCGGCGGCGCTCCTGGCCCTGCCCGGGGTGGTGGACGTGGCCATCGACGGGGTGCGAGTGGTGCTGCGATCGGCAGACTCCGACCTGACCGTGCGCGCCTTGTTGCCCCGCTACGCCGATGCCCACAACCTAGAGGTCGCCGGGGCCGGTCTGGAGGACGCCTTCCTGGCTCTCACCAGCAACGGCTCGGCGTCGGCGGGTTCGCCTGCGCCGTACCGACTGGACCGTACCGTCAGCCCGATCAAAGCACGGAGGTAGGCAGACATGCTCGCATTCACCCGCTTCGAGATCATCCGCACCCTGCGCAACAAGCGCTACATCATCTTCACCATCGGGCTACCGCTGGCGTTCTACTTCATCTACAGCTCCATCTACTCCAAGTCCTCCTTCCAGGGGACCAGCTTCGCCGCGTACTACATGGTCTCGATGGCCAGCTTCGCCGCCTTCGGGGCGGCGCTCGGTGCCGGAGGGACTCGCCTGGCGATGGAACGCAAGAACGGCTGGATCCACCAGCTGCGGATCACCCCCCTGTCAGCGGTTGGCTGGCTGGGCACCAAGCTGACCGCGGCCCTTGCGGTGGCGGTCCCCTGCATCGCAGTGGTGCTGATCGCCGGGGTCGCAGCCCACGGGGTGTCGCTGCCCGCGCTCGGCTGGGTCCAGCTGGTGGGGAGCCTGGTGCTCGCCACCATCCCGTTCGCCATCATGGGGATGGTGGTGGGCTACCTTTTCGACGAGGAGTCTGCCCAGGCGGGCCAGACCATCATCCTGCTGGGATTGTCGATCCTCGGGGGACTGTGGTTCCCTCTCAGCATCTTCCCGGCCGGGTTGCAGGATGTGGCCAAGGTTTTCCCCTCGTACGGCCTGGGCGCGGTGGGCCGGGCCGCGCTGGTGGGCCAGGGTCCCGGTTGGGTCCCGGTGGCGGGTCTGGTGGGCTGGACGCTCGTGCTCGGAGTTGCGCTGGCCTGGCTCTACAGGCGCGACGAGACCCGCGCAGTTGCCTAGGCT
>JBOGGT010000013.1:0-2481 GCA_050744225.1 Acidimicrobiales bacterium
TTCCGCAAAAGAGCCATCGACTGAGCCCTCATTCGAAGCGCTCCACCTCACAGCGGATCCCTGGTGCGTTCGCGAGCCTTATGTCGGCCGTGAGCAACGGTGCGCCCAGGGCCTCGGCCAAGGCAACGTATGACGCGTCGTAAGCGCTGACGTTGTGGCGCAGCTCCCAGATGCGCTGCAGGAACGCCGTGTGCGGGTAGCGGACCATTCGCATGAGCGCCAGCTCAACCAAAGCCCGCCTGGCCCGGTCACTGTCCATTCGTCCGCCGAGCACCTCACGACGAAGCCACGAGGTCACCTCCAGATCGATCAGATGGGGAGCGCTCAGCTCGGGGTCCGATGACAGGCGGGCTCGCGCCCGTTCGCCGTCCGGTCCGTCGTCGCTGAGGACCGTGCCGAGGAAGGACGCATCGACGACGACGGTCACGGTGTCATGGGCATCCCGCTTCGGGCGTCGCGTTCCTCTCGGATAGCGGCGCCTGTCTCTGCGAACGGAGCACGCCCTCCGCTGTAGGTCGCAATCCTGGCGAGCACCTCGGCCATGGTGGGCCTTTTGGCCCCCTCGACTATCTCCCCCAGGAGGTATGCCTGCAGGGACTGCCCAGCGGCAGCTGCTCTCCGGCAGTACTCCTCGTGGACCTCGTTGGGGACGTTCTTGATCTGGATATTCTTCGTCACACCGGCATCCTACATGCGATTTGGCTCCACTCCGCCGCCGCAGCGACCCGGCCACTGCGACAGACGCGCCCTCACGGCTCGGTGACCGCCCCCAGCTCCGCGCCCACCGCGAGGCGGGCGTACTTGGCGAGCACGCCGGAGGTGTAGCGCGGCGGGGGGACCTTCCACCCCGCCCGGCGACCCTCCAGCTCCTCGGGCGCCACCATCACGTCGATCCGCCGGGCGGGCACGTCGATGACCACCCGGTCCCCATCGGCAACCAAGGCAATCGGACCTCCGTCCACCGCCTCCGGGGCCACGTGGCCGATGCAGAACCCGTGCGTCCCCCCCGAAAAACGCCCGTCGGTGAGCAGGGCGCAGTCTCCCCCCCGCCCGACTCCCTTGAGGGCGCCGGTGACCGCCAGCATCTCGCGCATCCCCGGGCCACCCTTGGGACCCTCGTAGCGGATCACCAGCACGGTACCCGGCTGGATCGAGCCCGCCATGATCGCCTCCATCGCGGCGTCCTCCCCGTCGAAGACCCGCGCCGGCCCATCGAAGCACTCGACGTCGAGGCCGGCCACCTTGACCACCGCCCCCTTGGGCGCCAGGGAACCGAAGAGGATCGCGA
Organism: Acidimicrobiales bacterium; assembly: GCA_050744225.1. Lineage (GTDB taxonomy): Bacteria > Actinomycetota > Acidimicrobiia > Acidimicrobiales > JAJPHD01 > JAVKSL01. The sequence goes on from JBOGGT010000013.1 coordinate 1,289, forward strand.
GACCCCCATCCGCGTGGATCGGCCGGTCCAGCCCCCGAACCACAGACCCGTCGGGCGAAGGCGGGTCCAGCAAGGCGAGGTTCTCGGCCATGGTCCGCCCGGTCACTGTCATGCAGTCCCCGTGCACCAGCCCGGCCTCCAGCAGCAGACGCAGCACCACCGCCACCCCGCCCACCGCGTCCAGGTCCACCATGTGGTAGCGCCCGTGGGGCTTCATATCTGCGATGTGCGGCACCCGCCTGCCCACCTTGTCGAAATCGGCCAGCGAAAGCTCGACCCGGGCCTCCCGGGCGATGGCAATCAGGTGCAGCACCGCGTTGGTCGAGCCCCCGAGCGCCATGACCACCGCGATGGCGTTCTCGAAGGCCTCCCTGGTCAGGACCTGGCGGGCGGTGATCCCTTCAGCAACCAGGCTCACGACGGCGCGCCCGCTCTCGTAGGCCAGGTCGTCCCGCCGACGGTCCACCGCCGGCGCAGACGCACCGCCCGGCAGCGCCATCCCCAGCGCCTCGGCCACCGCGGCCATGGTGTTGGCGGTGAACATCCCCGCGCAGCTCCCTACGGTCGGACAGGCGTTGTGCTCGATCAGCGACAGCTCGGAATCGGTCAGCTCCCCCGCGGCATGGGCGCCCACCGCCTCGAAGACGCTCACGATATCCAGCGCCCGGTCCCCGAGGCGCCCCGGAAGGATGGTCCCGCCGTAGAGGAAGACCGCGGGCAGGTCCAGGCGGGCGGCGGCCATGAGCATCCCGGGCAGGGACTTGTCGCACCCGGCCAGGCCGATCAGGGCGTCGAAGCGCTCGGCGTGCATCATGCACTCGACCGAGTCGGTGATGACCTCCCGGCTGACCAGCGAGGCCCGCATCCCCTCGTGGCCCATCGAGATCCCGTCGGAGACGGCAATGGTCCCGAACTCGAAGGGGAAACCCCCCGCGGCGCGCACACCGTGAGCGGCCCGCACGGCCAGGCTGTGCAGAGTCAGATTACACGGGGTAACTTCGTTCCACGACGAGGCCAACCCGACCTGGGGCTTGTCCCAGTCGGCGTCGGTCATGCCCACCGCCCGCAGCATCGCCCGAGCCGGCGCCCGTGCGGCCCCCTGAGTAACCTCCGAACTGCGCAGCCTGGGTGTCGTCATAGGCCCGATCCTAGCCGCGCCGCGAAACCCCTTTTAAGTAATATCGGACCCTGCC
>JBOGGT010000014.1:0-13944 GCA_050744225.1 Acidimicrobiales bacterium
GGCGAACCCTTAGAGGCTGCCTGGCTGGCGATGATCCTGTTGGGCCTTCGACCTGGGGAAGCCTTTGCGCTTGAGTGGCAAGACGTGAACCTCGATGCCAGGGTCCTGCGAGTTCGCCAGGGGATCAAGCGAGCAGGTGGGGCCCAGTTCGCCCTCGGCGAGCCCACGACCCCCAAGAGCCGGCGGAGCCTGGACATGCCAACCAGAGTTGTCGAGGCCTTCCGCCACCGCCTGAAAGACCAAGAGACCCAGCGCCAAGCCGCAGGCGAGGCGTGGGAGGAGACCGGCCTGGTGTTCACCACCGCGTTCGGCACCATGATCGACCCCGCCAACTCCCGCCGGGCCTTCCGTCGCTGCACCGAGGCCGCGGGGCTGGGGCGCTGGCATCCCCATGAGGGTCGCCACTCGGCCGCGTCCATCCTCTCCGACGCTGGTGTGCCCTTGGAGGTCGTGGCCGATGTTTTGGGCCACGCTCCTGGTTCCAAGATCACCGCCGACGTCTACCGCCATCGGATTACCCCTTCGGTCCCAGCCGCCAAGAAGACCATGGATGACATCTTTGGCCCGTCCTCAACAGCTGGGTCCCAATGAGGGTCCCGGCGGTGCGTCAAAACGACTTTGGGTCCCTGTTTGGGTCCCAGGCCCTCCAACACCTAACCCACTCCCACCGCCACACCACCTCTCACCTGCACTTATGTGGTCGGGCTGCCGGGATTTGAACCCGGGACCTCTTGACCCCCAGTCAAGCGCGCTGCCAAGCTGCGCCACAGCCCGTCCGGCTTGCATCGTATACCATGGGGACGGACATCCGACCGGAGCCGCCGGCCAGGACACCCGAAACCAGAAGGAGGGTCGTGGCACACAGGGTCACCAAGCCAACCGAGGCAGACATGCCGGGCATCGGCGAACTCGGGTCAGGCCTGTGGGGGCTGGTGCTGGGGTACCTCAAGCAGGAGACCCTGGAGCCGGTCAAGGCCCTGGGGCGCTACGTCGCCTTCGGGTTGGCGGGTTCGGTTCTGGCGGCTATCGGGTTTGTGCTGCTGATCGAGGCGGGGCTGCGGGCGATGGAAGAGGACGGCGGGTCTGCCTTCCATGGGTCGTTGTCCTGGCTGCCCTACCTGATCTGCGCGGTGGCCGCCATGGTGATCGTGGCCCTGGCTGGGCTGCGAATCGTCCGCCGGCCTGGCGGGTCCCGATGAGCCCCAGCTCCGCGCCTACCGGGTCGGGTCCCGATGGGAGGATCACCCCGGGGGACATCGAGTCACAGCTGAGACGCATCACCGGCCAGGTGAGCAAGAGCGTCGAGCGAGCCACCGAGTCGGTCCGGCCAAAGCTGGTCCCCCTGGGCGCGGCCGGGGGAGCGGTGCTGGTCACCCTCACCTACCTGCTGGGTCGGCGCCGGGGCAAGCGGCGCTCGACGGTGGTAGAGATCCGCCGGGTTTGAGGGCAAAGCCCAAGCCCAGGCTCCAGCCCCAATCCAGGCTCGCAAGGCGCCTGGACACCCTCGCCCTTGCTCCGCTGGCTACCCGGGCCTGGCGGCGCGGCGTGCTCGGGGGCGAGCGGCACTGGCTGGTGGTGGGAGCGGTGCTCTGGGTTGCCCGACGGATTCGCCGGCGCGAGGCGGAGGTGGTCTACTCCGAGAGCCTGGCCAAGGGTCAGACCCTTCGGATAACTCACCAGCCTGCGCCCCCGACCCGGCGGGCTGGCCGCAGGGCCAAGCGCAGGGAGCTCCGTACGGCGGAGCGCGCCGAGCCGGTCGCCACAGCCCCGGAGTGAGCCAGCTGGGCGGAGCACCGGGTAGCGGCGCGGGCGCGGGGGACGTGGGTGGGGAGCTGAGTGAGGGGGAACGGGCTCTATTCCTTGATTCAAAGGGGAGGCGCTACCTCGTGACCCTGGTAGAAGGAGGCCGATTTCACACCCATGCGGGCTATATCGAGCACGACTCGGTGATTGGCCGGCCGGGCGCGACCGAGGTGCGGTCAGCCACCGGCGCCCGTTTCGTTGTGGTCCGACCCACCCTGGCCGACACCGTGGTCGCCATGCCCCGTGGCGCCCAGGTTATCTACCCGAAGGACCTGGCAGCGATCCTGATGGCCGCGGACATCTTTGCTGGCGCATCGGTGCTGGAGGCGGGGGTCGGCTCTGGGGCGTTGTCAATGGCCCTGGTCCGAGCCGGTGCGCGCGTGGTCGGCTACGAGTTGCGGGCTGATTTCGCCGCCCGGGCACGGGCCAACGTCGCCGCCTTTGTCGCCGAGGATGCAGGAGCGGGGGGGCGCCGGGCGGGCAGGTCGGGGCCCGAGGGGTACTGGCCGGGGGAGAGCCGGGCAGGGGGCGAGGCCCCGGCGCCCGACCAGGTGCCGGCCTACCGGGTAGAGGAGCGTGACGTCTACGAGGGGATCGAAGAGCGTGGGCTGGACCGGGTGGTGCTGGATTTGCCCGAGCCCTGGCGGGTGCTGACCCATGCCGCGGTGGCACTGGTCGCCGGAGGCATCTTGGTGGCTTACGTGCCCGGGATCCTGCAGGTGAGCGCGCTGCGCGAGGCCATGGCCGCGCACGGGAGCCCCTGGGGCCTGACCGAGACCTTTGAGGTGCTGCACCGCAGCTGGCACGTCGAGGGGCGTTCGGTGCGCCCCGATCACCGCATGGTGGCCCACACCGGCTTCTTGACCGCCGCCCGCCTCCTTGGTCAACAGACCAACTCAGCCGGGTACAAACATCCAGCAAGCCCCATGGAGTCGTAGACACCTCAGGGCGAGTGTTTTGCTCAGACCGATCTGGGCAGGTGCTCGCTGCCGCTGACACAATCCCATAAGCGAGAGGTGAGTACATGTCGTCCCATCGTGAAGCACCCGAGATCTCCATGGATCCGGTATCGGACAGTACGGACGTCTACGCGTTCGTCAGCCCTGACAACCCCGACACCGTGACCCTGATCGCCAACTATGTGCCCCTCCAGGAACCAGCAGGAGGCCCGAACTTCTACGAGTTCGGTCACGACGTGCTGTACGAGATCCACATCGACAACAACGGCGATGGCCTGGCTGAGATCATCTACACCTTCCGCTTCGACAGCCAGCTGTCCATCCCGACCACCTTCTTGTACAACGACGGCCCCATCACCTCGCTCGACTCGCCGTCGTGGAACCGCCGCCAGACCTACAGGGTGATGAAGATCGAGCCCAGGAACGGGTTCAAGAACACGACACTCGGAGACGGCCTGGCCTGCCCCCCCTGCAACATCGGGCCTCTGTCGACCCCCAACTACGCCTCCCTCGCCCAAGCCGCGGTTCACAGCCTGCCCGGAGGCCGCAAGGTCTTCGCCGGCCAGCGAGCAGAGGGCTTTTACGTTGACCTGGGAGCGGTCTTCGACCTGGGTACGCTCCGGCCCTTCCAGGCGGACCACGCCAAGTTCAACGTGAGTGCCCCGGTGCTCAACAAGGCTGGCAAGGGGATCAACAACACCAAGAACGTGAACGTGCACAGCATCGCACTGCAGGTTCCCAAGTCAGAGCTGCGCGGGAGTGGCTCGGTGATCGGAGTGTGGACCACCGCGTCGCGCCGCAAGACTCGGCTCAACAACGTCAACAGCAAGGGCGCCATCCACTACGCGGGTCCCTTCACCCAGGTCTCGCGCCTGGGGAACCCGTTGTTCAACGAGGTCCTGATCCCGTTGGCACTCAAGGACTTCTGGAACTCCCAGTCCCCGGTGAACGACCGCCAGTTCGCCTCCCACGTATCAAACCCCGAGCTGGCCACGCTGCTGCCGGTGCTGTATCCCGGCGTGTTCCCCAACCTGGCTGCCTACGTCAAGTCCGGCAAGCCCCGGGCCGACCTCGAAGCCATCCTGCTGACCGGCATCCCCTCAGGGGTGGTTCCCGGTTTCCAGAACTTCGGTGGAAAGACCCAGGCCGACGAGCTCAGGCTCAACATGGACATCGCGCCCACTGCGATATCCAAGGCCAACAACCTGGGCCTGATCGGCGGAGACGCCGCCGGGTTCCCCAACGGCCGCCGGGTCTTCGACGACGTGGCCACCATCGAGCTGCGTGCCATCGCCGGGGCCACCCTCCCGCTGGTGGACCCGTCCTACAAGGCGGACGCCGCCGCCGGTGCAGTCAGCATGGGCCTCACCACCAGCGCCACGGACCTGACCGCCGAGGGAACCGTCCACTACCTGTTCAACGAGTTCCCCTACCTCGGGGTCCCCTACGCCGGCTACGACGTGGCGGATAACAACACCCCCGCGAAGACCAGCTCCTACTAGGGCTCCGCCGCGGCAATGCCGCCTAGGAGCACTAAGAGAGCAGCTTCTGCCCCGACTGGCTAGGGTCCGCTCCTCCCCGGGCGAGCCTGGCCGGTCGGGGCAGCCCTGCGGTCGGCGCCCCGCGGGTCGGGCCAGCCCCTGGTCGGCGCCCCGCCCTACTCGCCGACGCCGCTCTACTCGATGAAGATGCACTCTCCGGGGCACTCCTCGGCGGCCTCTTTGACCGCCTCGTCCAAACTTGGGGGCACGCTCGCCATACCCGCGGACCCACCCGGACTGTTGTGGACCTCGTTCCCATCCTTGACGTAAGCAAGTCCGTCGTCGAGCAAGGTAAACACGGCAGGGGCGATCTCTTCACAGAGGCCGTCGCCGGTGCACAGATCCTGATCGATCCAGACCTTCATCGCAGATGTGTCGCCTCTCAATAATGGGGGATTGGTGCCCCTCCACGTTAGTGTCCCCCGGCCAGTGCCGCCCCCAATGCCGGTCCGAACCGGATGCCGGGTGTAGGGTCGATGGGTGTATCGTCCGACCGAAGCCAGTCAGGAGGTGGTCCCAACGACGAAGCCCGAAGATGAGGGGGGGCGCCCCACGGGGCCTCCTGGTGGTTCCAGGATGCCGAGGGACTCCGGCCGATCCGACACCCCAGACGACCAGGCGCACTTTCGCATCCTGGACGACGAGGTGGCCGCCCTGCGGCGGCGGGTGGCGGAGGGACCGCGGCGATCGCGTGAGCTGGAGGAGTCCCTGATCGAGGTCAAGGCCTCACTCGCCCAGGCGATCTCGCGCAACGAGAAGCTCACCGTCACGCTTCAACAGGCTCGGGAGCACATCGCCAACCTGAGAGAAGAGGTCGAGAAGCTCACCCAGCCCCCCTCGTCGTACGGGACCTACCTCGGGGCCAACGAAGACGGTACCGTGGACGTGTTCTCCTCGGGCCGCAAGGTTCGGGTCGCCCTCCACCCCGACCTCGATGCCGCCGACCTGGCTCGGGGCCAGGAGGTCGTGCTCAACGAGTCGTTGAATGTGGTCATGGCGCGGGGCACCGAAGGCGCGGGGGAGGTGGTGACCCTGAAGGAGGCGCTGGAGGACGGGACCAGGGCCATCGTGGTCGGCAGGGCGGACGAGGAGCGGGTGGCCGAGCTGTCCGCCGGTCTGGTAAACCAGCGTTTGAGGGTGGGGGATTCGCTGCTCATGGACCCGCGCACCGGGCTGCTGCTGGAGAAGCTGCCCCGCCCCGAGGTAGAGGAACTGGTGCTGGAGGAGGTCCCGGACGTCTCGTACGCCGACGTGGGTGGGCTGGACTCCCAGATCGAGGCGATCACTGACGCGGTGGAGTTGCCGTTCCTGCACCGGGCGCTCTACGTCGAGTTCAGCCTCCCCGCGCCCAAGGGCATCTTGTTGTACGGCCCGCCGGGCTGCGGCAAGACCCTGATCGCCAAGGCGGTGGCCAACTCCCTGGCCAAGAAGGTCTCCGCGGTGACGGGGAATGCCGCAGCTCGGAGCTACTTTCTCAACATCAAGGGGCCGGAGCTGCTGAACAAGTACGTCGGGGAGACCGAGCGCCAGATCCGCCTGGTATTCCAGCGCGCCAGGGAGAAGTCCGAAGAGGGGGTGCCGGTCATCGTGTTCTTTGACGAGATGGACTCGCTCTTCCGCACCAGGGGGACCGGGATCAGCTCGGACATGGAGTCGACCATCGTGCCCCAGCTGCTGGCCGAGATCGACGGGGTGGAGGCGCTGCGCAACGTGATAGTGATCGGAGCCTCCAACCGGGAGGACCTGATCGACCCGGCAATCCTGCGCCCGGGCCGCCTCGACGTGAAGATCAAGATCGAGCGGCCGAACGCCGAGGCCGCAGCCCAGATCTTCGGCCGCTACCTGGTGGCGGACCTCCCGCTCGACGCCGCCGAGGTGGTCCGTCTGGGAGGCGGGGACCGGGACAAGGCGGTGGCCGCCATGATCGAGTCGACGGTCGAGGAGATGTACCGGGAAGACCAGGAGAACCGCTTCTTGGAGGTGACATACCAGAACGGAGACAAAGAGGTCCTGTATTTCAAAGACTTTGCCTCTGGGGCCATGATCGAGAACATCGTCCGCCGGGCAAAAAAGGCTGCCATCAAGCGCACCATCGCCGGCGACGCCAAGGGCATCCGTACCTCCGACCTGTTGGAGTCGATCAAGCAGGAGTACAAGGAGCACGAGGACCTGCCAAACACCACCAACCCCGACGACTGGGCGAAGATCTCGGGTAAGAAGGGCGAGCGCATCGTCTACGTCCGAACCCTGGTTGCCGACGGCGCCAGCGGGGGCGGCCGGGCCATCGAGCGGGTGGGCACCGGCCAGTACCTTTGATGCGGCCAGGCGGTGACGCGGTGCTTGCCGCTCGCCCGTGACGCGGCCAGGCGGCGACCGCCGCTCGCCTGCACGGATGGGGTAGGGTCCCGAGCGTGGCCATATCCAAGGTTTGCGGGGTCGAGACCGAGTACGGCATCGCGGTCACCGGGATGGGCGATGCCAACTCCATCGCGGCCAACCCCATCGCGGCCTCTTCGGTGCTGATAAACGCCTACGTCGCATACCTGTCTGCGGTCCGCCAGGCCCCTTCCAACGGGGTCGGATGGGACTTCGCCACCGAGACCCCTGGCCGCGATGCACGGGGCTTCGCCAGGGAGGGCGCCAAGGCTCCTGAGGTCGAGACCCACCTGGTCAACGCGGTGATGACCAACGGCGCACGGTACTACGTAGATCACGCCCACCCGGAGTACTCCACCCCGGAGTGCACCAACGCGCTCGACGTGGTCCGCTACGACAAGGCCGGGGAGCGGGTGCTCATCGAGTCCATGGCCGCGGCGGCCGAGATGCTGCCCAAGGGCCAGCGAATCGTGATCTACAAGAACAACTCGGACCGAAAGGGCAACTCCTACGGCTGCCACGAGAACTACCTGATGGAGCGCTCGGTCCCGTTCAACCGAGTCATCGCGCAGGTGATCCCGCACTTCGTGACCCGCCAGATCTACACCGGTGCGGGCAAGGTCGGGGCGGAGGTCTCGGGGGGTTCCGAGGTCGAATACCAGCTCTCCCAGCGAGCGGACTTCTTCGAGGAGGAGGTGGGCCTGGAGACCACCCTCAAGCGGCCGATAGTGAACACCCGGGACGAGCCCCACGCGGATCCGAGCCGCTACCGGCGCCTGCACGTGATCGTGGGCGACGCCAACCTGGCCGAGGTGGCCACCTACCTAAAGGTCGGGGTCACCTCCATCGTGCTGGCCATGATCGAGGACGACTGGCTCGGTGAGAGGGACCTGAGCCTGGCCGCGCCGGTGCGCGCGATGTGCCAGGTCTCCTACGACTTGAGCCTGACCCAGCCGCTCAGGCTGGCCGCCGGGGGGACGATGACCGCGTTGGAGCTTCAGTGGGAGCTGTGGGACCTGGCCCGGAAATACTCTGAGGACCGGGGGCTGGCCTGCCTGGGCGAAGGCGACGCCGGGAGGGCGGTGCTGGAACGTTGGGAGCAGGTGCTTAACGGTTTGGAGACCGACCCCGAGAGCCTCGCTCAGCAGTTGGACTGGGTGGCCAAGCGCCGCCTACTCGCCGGATACGCCGAGCGCCACGGTCTTTCCTGGCGTGACCCGCGCATGGCGGCGATCGACCTTCAGTACCACGACCTGCGCCCCGAGCGCTCGCTGTTCGCCCGCTTGGACACCGAGCGCCTGGTCACCGAGGACTCGGTCATCCGGGCGGTCACCGAGCCGCCGCACGACACCAGGGCGTACTTCCGGGGCAAGTGCCTGCAGCGCTGGGGCTCGGCTGTGGCCGCCGCCAACTGGGATTCGCTGGTGTTCGACCTGGGCACCAACCCCCTCCGACGGATCCCAATGATGGAGCCCCTACGGGGGACGGCCTCGCATGTCGATAAGTTGTTGGAAGGATGTGCCAGTCCCGCCGAGCTGGTCGAGCGGCTGGGCTCCTGAGGGAGGCACCATGGCTGAACAAGAGAAGAAGAGGCGCCAGCCGGCCGCAAGGGACGCCGAGGTGGTCCAAGACGCCCCGGCTGCGGCCCCCAACAAGGGGGAGCGGCTGAAGGCCGAGCTGGACGACCTGTTGGACGAGATCGACGAGGTGCTGGAGGACAACGCCGAGGAGTTCGTGCGCAACTACGTACAGAAGGGTGGCCAGTAGTCCCCTTCTTAGTAATTTGCTCGGTGGTCCTCCCAACCCGTGCCCACTCCCGCCCGAGCACTGTTGTATGCCCGGCGGTGCACCCGCCCCGTGCCCACTCACCCCGGCGCACCGATTAGCTTGCCCCCGGTGCCCATACCGATCTTCCCCCCGGGCGGGGACCCCGGACCTAGCTTTTCCGATCTCTTGCGCTGCCTGGGCGTAGGCCCGGGCGACCGGCCCGGCGCTTCGGGCACGCCGGGTCCGCCGGGCTACGTCTTCTCGGCGGCGGTGGTGCCCGAGCTGGTGCAGGCGACCACAGTCCTGGCCTTGCGCTACGCGGGCGGGATCATCATGGCCGGGGACCGCCGGGCAACTGCCGGGCACTCCATAGCGCATCGCCAGGTCGACAAGGTGCATCCGGCGGACCACTGGTCGGGGGTGGCCATCGCCGGGTCCGCGGGCAAGGCGGTGGAGATGGTGCGCCTGTTCCAGACCGAGCTGGAGCACTACGAGAAGGTGGAGGGCCTCGCTCTGTCGCTGGAGGGCAAGGCCAACAAGCTGTCCCAGATGGTGAGGGCCAACTTCGGGATGGCTATGCAGGGCCTGGCGGTGGTCCCCCTGTTCGCTGGCTGGGACACCCGCCGGCGCAAGGGGCGGATCTTTACTTACGACGTCACCGGGGGTTCCTACGAGGAGCCCGACTATGCCGCGACGGGGTCCGGCGGACAGGATGCCCGGACCACGGTCAAGCTGGCCTGGCGCGAGGGCCTGGAGCGCGACGCGGCCATCGAGCTGGCCATCTCGGGGCTCTACGAGGCCGCGGACGAGGACTCCGCCACTGGGGGGCCTGATGTGGTTCGGGGGATCTACCCCACGGTGGCCACCATCGGGGCCGATGGTTTCGTTGGAGTCGAGGCGGTCGAGGTGGCCCGGCGTTTCGGTGCCCTCATCGAGGCCAAACGGGCTCGGGGGACCCAGCCATGACCATGCCCTTCTACGTCCCCCCCGAACAGGCCATGAAGGACAAGGCCGACTATGCCCGCAAGGGCATCGCCCGGGGCCGGTCCCTGGTGGCCACGGTCTATGCAGACGGGATCCTGCTGGCCGCGGAGAACACCTCGCGGGCGTTGCACAAGATCGCCGAGATCTACGACCGGATCGCATTTGCTGGGGTGGGTAGGTTCAACGAGTTCGACCAGCTGCGGGTGGCCGGGGTGCGCCACGCGGACTCCAAGGGCTATGCATACAGCCGCGAGGATGTGGATGCCCGGTCCCTGGCCAATGGCTACGCCCAGGCGATCGGGCAGGTCTTCACACACGACCTAAAGCCGCTGGAGGTGGAGATCCTGGTGGCAGAGGTGGGTGTCGGAGGTCAATCAAACCAGCTCTACCACATCCTCTACGACGGCTCCATGGCCGACGAGGGTCGCTTCTGCGTGCTGGGTGGGGACGCCGACGCCATCTCGGATCGGCTGAAAATCGCCTGGCAGTCCGGCTGGACCCTGACCGAGGCCCTACGTGCGGCGGTGGGGGCACTCGCCGGGGACTCCCGCACCCTGGGGGCGGGCGAGCTGGAGGTGGCGGTGCTGGACTCGACTCAGGCCCGCCGGGCGTTCCGCCGGATCGTGGACGCCGAGCTGGAGGCCGCCCTCGGCGCCTAGCTCGCTCTGGAGGGTGCCTAGCTCTGGAGGGTGGCCTAGCTCTGGAGGGTGGCCTAGCTCTGGAGGGTGCCTAGCTCTGGAGGGTGCCTAGCTCTGGAGGGTGGCCTAGCTCTGGAGGGTGGCCTAGCTCTGGAGGGGCCTATCGGAGAGCAGGGTGGCGGCGGGGGAGGTGGGCCACAGGATCTCCCCGGCGGCGTCGATGCCGAGCAGCCAGCGCCCTGGAGCGGGAACTCCCAGCAGAGCCACCTTGGTCCCGGAATTCGCCGCCCCCACCCCGTCGCGCCAGGCTGCCGCTTGGACCGTCCAGGCCAGTGTCTCGCCGTCGGGAAGGCGCGCCCCCACCCGGACCAGGCTCGGACGCCCCAGGGGTATCGGTGAGCCTTTGCGCCCCAAGCTGACCACCACCATGGTCGCCCTGGTCACCACTGCGTCCTCCTCGACCACGGTGACCCGGCCACCCCAGCGGTGGCGGTTGAACCACCACCCCGCCAGCGCCACCTGGCCGAGGGCCAACCCGACGGCCGAGATGATGCAGGGCAGCAGGTAGTAGTCGCCCACCGAGGACCAGGACTTGGCCACCCCCCAGGCCCAGAACAACACCGCGACGATGAAGATGTTGGCCATGATCGGGACCACCAGGTCCCGGATCTCGTAGTTGTGCACCGCCTTCACCAGGTGCGACCGAACTGCGCTCGCGTCGTGGAGGGCCGGGGCCGGGATCCTGGAGCGCGCCATGGCTGACATCGTGGTGGTCACGCCCCCTGTACTAGCCGAACGCGGCCATCAAATACAAGGCGATCATCAGCCCGACCAGGCTACAAGCGACGTAGGGCCAGAAGCGGTGCCGCCACCTCGCGCGTCCCCCGCCCCGGGACCGGTGTGGCGGCGGGCTTGGCTCGGTATCCAACGCGGCGGCGGCTGCGTCTGCGAGCAGGATGTGCCGGGCGGCTTCGGCTTGGTCCGCCTCCACGAAGACCTGGATCTCCCCACCGAGAGGATAGGTCCCTCCCACGTCGCCCCGCAGCTCGCTCAGGATGCCGTCCGCGCCCAGGCGCGCGGTCACGACCCGGCCGTGAAATATGCCGCTCACGCTCATCAGGCGGACCATGGGCCGGTTTTCCACCCTGCCAACGGTACCGTGGATGGCGATGGACAGGCGCATCTTCGGTTTGGAGAACGAGTACGGGGTCACCTGCACACTGCGCGGCCAGCGCCGGCTGTCCCCGGACGAGGTGGCGCGCTACCTGTTCCGCAGGGTGGTCAGCTGGGGCCGTTCGTCCAACGTGTTCTTGGAGAACGGGGCGCGGCTGTACCTGGACGTGGGAAGCCACCCCGAGTACGCCACCCCCGAGTGCGACCTGATCAACGATCTCGTGGCCCACGACAAGGCGGGTGAGCGCATCTTGGAGCAGCTGCTTGTCTCGGCGGAGGCACGCCTGCGGGAGGAGGGGATCAGGGGGGTCATCTACCTGTTCAAGAACAACACCGACTCAGCGGGCAACTCCTACGGCTGTCACGAGAACTACCTCACCAGCCGCAGGGACGATTTCGCTCACTACGCCGAGGTGCTGATCCCATTTTTCGTCACCCGCCAGATCTATGCCGGTGCCGGCAAGATCCTCCAGACCGCCCGGGGCCCCATGTTCTGCGTCAGCCAACGCGCCGAGCACATCTGGGAGGGGGTCTCCTCGGCCACCACGAGGAGCCGGCCGATCATCAACACCCGGGACGAGCCCCACGCCGACGCAGAGCGCTTCAGGCGCCTTCACGTGATAGTGGGGGACTCCAACATGAGCGAGTACGCCACGTTTCTGAAGGTGGGCGCGGCGAGCATCGTGCTGCGGATGCTGGAGGATCCCGGTGCGGTCCTTCGGGACATGACACTTGAGAACTCGATCCGGGCAATACGCGAGATCAGCCACGACACAACCTGCCAGCGCAAGGTGCGCCTCGAGAACGGGCGCGAGCTGTCCGCTCTTGAGATCCAGTCCGAATATCTTGAGCGGGCGGTGCGCTACCAGCGCACCCGGGGCCTGTCGCCTCAGGAGGACAAGGCCCTGGCGATGTGGCAGCACTGCCTGACCGGCCTGGAGAAGGACCCGTTGAGCCTGGACCGGGAGTGCGATTGGGTCATCAAGTACCGCCTGGTCGAACACTTCCGCGCCCGCCACGAAATCGGGCTGTCGCACCCCAAGGTGGCACTGCTGGACCTCCAGTACCACGACGTCTCCCGCCAGCGCGGCCTGTTCTACCGGCTGCAGGATCGTGGCCTGGTAGAGCGGACCACCACCGACGAGGCGATCGAGGCGGCCATCGACCAGCCGCCCTCTACCACCAGGGCCCGACTGCGCGGTGAGTTCGTGAGGAGGGCAAAGGAGCGCCGGCGTGACTTCACGGTCGACTGGGTGCACCTCAAGCTCAATGACCAGGCCCAGCGGACGGTGCTGCTGAAGGATCCATTCAAGTCCACCGACGAGCGGGTCGACAAGCTGATCGAGAGCCTTTAAGGGGTGGCCGCTACTGGCGGCCCGGTCGTGTCGGGTAGCCTGGCAGGCCAGTGACTGCTACCGACCCCTCTATGCCCGCGCCCGCCGATCCCGTGGCCGGGGTGGCCACTGACCTGCCTGGGGACCTGCCTCGTGCGGACCTGCCCGCGGACCTGCCTGGGGACCTGCCTCCTGCAGACCTGCCCGGGGACCTGCCTGGGGAGTCCGCTGGGGCCTCGGAGCCGGACCTGCCTGACGGCGACGCTGGCGGAACAGCGGAGCCCGCGGGCCGGGGCAAGCGGAGGCATGCAGCCCACGCTCCTCCCAAGTCCCGCCGGACACGGATCATCGAGTGGGCTTCTATCGTGGTCATTGCGGTGGTCGTGGCGCTTTTGGTGCGAGCCTTTCTCCTGCAGGCGTTCTATATCCCGAGCGGCTCGATGGAACCGACCCTGGGGATCAACAACCGTGTGGTGGTCTTCAAGCTGGCCTATGATTTCGGCTCGGTGCAGCCCGGCGACATCGTGGTATTCCGCACCCCCCCCGCCGACCGCGAGGACCCGGGAATAAAGGACCTGGTCAAGAGGGTCGTCGGCCTGCCTGGCCAGACGATCTCGTCCGCTCCCGACGGCCATGTGCTCATCAACGGCAAGCCGCTGGATGAGTCCTACCTGCCAGCCAAGCTCCGCACCGGCCGAGCCAGCGGCAACCTTGCCGGTGCTGGGCCGGGCATCTGCGCCGCCGGAGGCATAACCTGTACAGCCAGCGGGACCTATACCATCCCCAAGGGCCAGGTGTTCGTGATGGGGGACAACCGGGGAGACTCCTACGACAGCCGCTTCTTCGGGACCATCTCCACTTCGCTGATCGTTGGTCAAGTGGTGATGAAGGTCTGGCCGCTCAACCAGATCACCTTCTACTGAGCCCAGCGCAGCTGAGCCGTGCGGAGGTTGCCCAAAGGCTAAGATCGCGTGCATGGGTGACATCACCCCGCTTAAGATTCTCATCGTGGCGGTCATCGCCCTGTTGGTCCTCGGACCGGAGAGGCTCCCGGAGATGACGCGCAAGGCCGGCAAGGCCTGGGCAGACTTCAAGAGCTTTCGCGCCAATCTGGAGTCTCAGGTGCGCGAGACGGTTGGCGATGTCCCCGGCTTCAACGAGCTGTCCAAGCTCTCCAAGCTGACCAACGCGGGGATCAAGTCCACCATCGCTTCCAGCGTGAGCAGTGCAATGTCGATGCCAACCAGCGCCGGCCCAACCAGCGCCGGCCCAACCAGCGCCGGCCCAACCAGCGCCGGCCCAACCAGCGCCGGCCCAACCAGCGCCGGCCCAACCAGCGCCGGCCCAACCAGCGCCGGGCCAACCAGCG
>JBOGGT010000015.1:0-5966 GCA_050744225.1 Acidimicrobiales bacterium
CAGCGAGCTGCGCACGACCCGGTCCGTTCCCAAGCCGTCCCTTACCTGGCGCCTCACCCGCCTGTAGGAGTCCAACCCGGCTGTAGCGTTCGACTGTGCAACCATTGGTGTACCCGCACAGTCCAAGGGGGGTCGGGTGATGAAAGTGAGGCGTATGCCGTGAACAGGCCAACACTCGTTCGGAGGTTCGGTTCGGGCGCCCGGGGAAGCCTTTACGATGCCCAACGGAGCCCGAACGACATGGGTTGCGCAAGCCCGCCACTCCTGTTGATCGTCGGGCCATCGGGTTCCGGCAAGTCCAGCCTGGCGCGCGAGCTCGACCGGCGCCATCTCGTGCGCCTGCTACCCACCTGGACGACCCGCCCAGCTCGGAACGACGAGATAGCCTCGGGCGGCTGTCCCGAGCACCATTTCGTGGACTCCACCGAATTCGACCGGATGGCCCGCTCCGGATCCTTCGTCATGCAAGGCCAGCTGGCGGGGCTGGCATACCGTTACGGCCTGGAGCAGCCTTCGCCCCGATTGGACGGCCGCTTGGACGCGGTGATCGCCCGGGAGGCACACGTCGAGCCGTTGTCGGCTGGCTTGGGTCGCCGGGTCCTGGTCTACAGAGTGGTGGCTGATGCAGCCCAGATCGAGCAGCGCTTGGCCACTCGTGGTTTACCGCCTGCGGAGACGGCGCTTCGCCTTGAAAGCCCGGACGACGAGCCAGCGGGTGGTGGGCTGTTGCCGGACCGGACGTTTTCCAACTCCGGTTCGCTCGAAGCCCTGGTTGAGGCGGTCAGTGTTGCCCTGTCCGCCGACGTTGGACTGCCTGGGTATCCGACCCCTTCGACCCGCTCGGATTGGCGCCGGGGTCCGCTACGGGTGTGGGAGGTGGTCGGCATCATGCTCGCCTGTCTGGCCGCGGCCGGAGGCCTGGTGATGCTGGCTGTCTTTGTGATCGTCATCGTCGGCTTCGGCAGCGGCGTCAGCTCCTCGGCGAGCAACAAATGATTGCCCGGGTGCGCGCCGTCCTCGGCCTCTCCCGCCCTCCGGTGGTGCTGATCCTGGCCATGTTCGGGGCGCTCGGACTGGCCGAGGCCACCGGCCACGGCATCCCGGGGTGGCCCCTGGTCAGGGTCTTGGCGGTGGTGGTGGGCTTTGTGCTCTTCTCCGCTGCGCTCAACGACCTGGCCGACGAGCCCATCGACCGGGTCAACCTGCCAGGCGACCGGCGCCGACCGTTGGTGACCGGTGACGCCACTGCGATGGACATGCGGGTGATAGCCGCGGTCGGAGGGGCAATCGCCCTGGTTGCGGCGGCGCTCACCGATTGGAGGGTGCTGGTTGTGGCTGGGGGAGGCCTGGCGCTCAGCGCGGCTTACTCGCTGCGCCCATTGCGCCTGGCGGATCGAGGGGCGCTGGCTTCTCTGGTGCTGCCCGGTGCCTACGTCGCGGTCCCGTACCTCGCAGGCCTGTGGAGTGCCGGTAACACCGCCGCTTGGAGTGCCTTCGCCCTCCTGCCCGGCCTTTATGCCGGCTTTGTCGGCCGGATCGTGCTCAAGGACTTCCGTGACATCCGGGGCGACCGCCTCTTCGGCAAGCGGACCTTTGTGGTCCGCCACGGCCGGCGGGCCACGTGTTGGTTCAGCGCGGCGTGCTGGGTGGTTGGTCTTGTCTGGATCTCAATCGTGAAGGGATCGCCGTTCCTCGGCGGTGTGATGGGGATCTTTGTCGTCGCGGTGCTCTTGGCCCTGCGCGCCCTGGCGGCGGAGCGTGGGTTCCGCCAGGACGAGCGGCTCATCGCGGCCATCGCCATCTTGGGGAGGGGCTTGGTCTTGTCCCTGCTCGCCTTCGACGCTGCTCTGGCCGCCCTGTGGCGGGCCGCGGGGGTCGATGCCCTGGTTGCAGCCTTGCTGTTGGTGTCGCTGGGTCAGGCCCGCTCGATGGTCAGGACCGGGCCGACCGGATTCCAGCCGCGAGTCCCGCCTGCGGCGAGCGTTGCCGAGGGCAGGGACGGTGGCGCTGCGGAGACGGTGCTGGCGAGCCAGATCGGCGAGTAGCCGGCTGCCTACGCCCGGTCCCCTCCGATGACCCACACTCATGCCTGGAGCCTCCAAGTTAGGCCGAGCTGAGCCGGACACAGACCTATTCTCATCGTTCGTGGCGGCTGTTGAGCGGCCGCTAGGCCATGGGGTCTCAGGAGTTCTACCCGAACTGAGGAGCGCTACCCGCCTGCACGACGGGTAGCGCTCCTCAGTTCAGGTAGAACTCCTCAGTTTGGCCACGCTCTACAGCACTCACGCGCCTCCGGTCTGCTGGCTGAGGTCGCTCAAGGTGACCGCGACAAAGTGGGCGCACCGTCTCATCCGAACCATCAGCGCGGCGGAAGGGACCACCTTGGCCGAAAGGTAGGTGGACAAGCGGGACGGCGACGTGCCGATCCGGCGGGCAAACTCCACTCGGGTGAGCCCGGAGCGGCTCAGCAGGGCTTCGACCTCGCTGGCGACCTCGGCCCGCTCAGCCGCTATGGATGACTCCCTGGCGGCTGCGACCACGCCGAGCAGCAGCTCGGTGGTCCCGTAGGGCCGGGAGATCGCCACTGCCTGGGTGACTGCCTGGGCGACCGGCCCCCACGGATCCCGCTTGATCGTCGCAGCCAGGCGGCGCCAGTCGGGAA
Organism: Acidimicrobiales bacterium; assembly: GCA_050744225.1. Taxonomy (GTDB): domain Bacteria; phylum Actinomycetota; class Acidimicrobiia; order Acidimicrobiales; family JAJPHD01; genus JAVKSL01. The sequence continues at coordinate 2,663 of JBOGGT010000015.1, forward strand.
GGGTTCCCCGCTCGACAGCTGCCAAGGTGGCTTCGAACGGCCAGTCCTCGACGGGGTTCTCCGGATTGGCGTCCACGTTGCGAAACTTGAGCTCACTCATCGTCGTTGGCGCCATCTACAATCGCCACGGCGAGCCGCCGGCAGGCTGCGACCACGGTCCGCCAGTCGGCCCACTTGGGGTCGAGTCCCTTGAATCGGGCCAGCTGCTCGGTGGTCCGGGGGTCGGCCGGCCGGGGATCGGCCAGTTGGCGGGCGAGCTGGGTGGCTATCCCCGCGGCGCCCGGCCCCCGCTGATCGGCGTAGTAGTCGTCGAGCCGCCGGAGCACGGCAGCCGATCTGTCCAACCCAAGGTGATCCCCCAACGCTACGGTGTCGAGGTAGTCCCGGGCCTGATTGCGCCGGATCACCAGGTATCCCTTGATTCGCAAGATCTCCTCCGCGGTCGGAACCCTGAGCTTGGCCCCCGACCGCAGCTCCACCTCCACGACCTCCAGTGGGGTCCTCCGGATCAGCTGTCGGACCCCTGACTCGATACCCCCCAGCTCGCCGAGAATGATCTTGCCCGGAGTCACCCGGTTGGTGACCCACCCGGAGGTGGCTTCGACGGCTTCCAGGACCGCGTCGAAGCGCTCGGCCAGGTCTGCCAGCACATGGTCGTGGTCATGCGAGTCTCGATGGTCCGCATAGAGCCCGGATGCCGAGCCGCCTACCAGCACTGCGTCGGGAACAACCTCCTGAAGCCGGGCCGCCGACTCAAGGACACGGCGCAAAGCTGGACGGCCCAGGCCCGGTGGCGTCTCCACCCAGCTGAGCATATCAGATCCGATAACCAGGACGGACGCTCGGAGAGCCGGTCAGCCAGGTCCTCACCGGACGACCAAGCGGCCCCACAGGTTGATCGCCGGTTGGTACACGCGGGCAAGCGCCCCTGGGTGGACCTCCACCACCAGGATGGCCACGATGAACAGGATCGGCAGGGTGTAGCGCCGGATGCTCAGGTAAGCGGGCCACCAGGCCCGGGGCATCAGGCGTTCGAGGACGGCTGAGCCGTCCAGGGGGGGGAGCGGGATCAGGTTGAAGATGGCGAGGTAGACGTTCACCAGCCCAAAGAAGAACAGCAGCTGCCAGCCTATCGGGAGGACGGCTAGTAGGTTCAAGACCCCATATCTATGGGCAAAGTCGACATATCCGACCGGAAGGAAGATCCGCAGCGCCAGCGCTGCCAGCACTGCCAGGATGATGTTCACCGCCGGGCCGGCCAGGGAGACGATCACCGTTTGGTTCCGCGGACTGCGTAGGCGCGAGACGTCCACCGGGACCGGCTTGGCATAACCGAAGACCGGGAAGCCCCCGAAGGCCAGGATGGCGGGCATGATGACCGAGCCCAGTGGGTCGATGTGGGGGATCGGGTTGAGGGTCAGCCGACCGGCCATCTTGGCCGTGTCGTCGCCGAACCAGTAAGCCACCAGACCGTGAGAGACCTCGTGCAGGATCACCGAGGGGATCAGCATGGCGAACAGCAGTGCGCTGGTGGTGCTCACCACGTGCCGGGCTATGACTATGTAGACCAGCAGTGCGGCCAGTAGGAGAGCCAGCACCTGGTACTGCCTGAGCCTGGCGTTGCTACCCGGCTGCCTGCTCGCCATTAGTGGTTTGGCACTAGTGGCTGGCCCTCGGCGCCTGGCCCTCAGCGCCTGGCATGGCTGGCACAGTTGATGCAGAGAGTGGCCATCGGCATCGCTTCGAGGCGCGCGGGCGCGATCTGGTTCCCGCAAGACCGGCACCGTCCGTACCTGCCACTCTCCAGGTTGGCCAGAGCGCCCTCTACCTCCGACAACGCCTCTCGCAGCGACTGGGCCAGCGCGTCCGCCTCGCCGCGCTCGGCGGTCACCTGGCTGGTGTCGGCGAAGTTCGAGTCGTACGACATGCTACCGCCGTCGTTGAGGCGGCCGCCCTCGCCGTAGCCGAGCTCGGAGAGCTTGGCCAAAAGCGCGGTGCGCTCGTCGTCTAGCAGGACCTTGTAGTCGGCTGCAGGTGCGTCACTGGACATCTGGGGGAGCCTACCCGCTCCTGCACCCCGGTTGCCTTCTTCGCCCGCCGTTGGGTGGCCGCCGTTGGGTGAGCGCCGGTCGTGGTCACTGTTGGTGGGCGCGGAGCCGCTCCGGCGAGCCCGGCGGCCATCACTTAGACCACCCGCCATCCAGAGAGCCCGGACGCTTGGCGGCCCTCGGGTGTGCTGCGGTATACGCGGCCCTGAGGCGGGCGGTCGAGACCTTGGTGTAGACCTGGGTGGTCGCAACCGACGCGTGTCCGAGCAGCTCTTGGACCACCCGGATGTCGGCCCCGTGATCGAGCATGTGTGTGGCGCAGGAGTGGCGCAAGACGTGTGGGGTCAATCGGCCCTCCAGGCCCACCGCCTTCCCATAGTGGCACACGATGCCCCAGGCACTCTGGCGGGACAGCCGCCCCCCTCGCACGTTCAAGAACACGGCCTCGGCATCGCCCCGCCGTGCCCAGCGGCTGGGCGCCATCGCCGGGCGGCCTGCGGGGTCCAGCCAGGCTTCGAGGGCAATCCCGGCACAGCGCCCGACGGGGACGACGCGCTCCTTCGCGCCCTTGCCCATTACTCGCATTATGCCCTCGGGCAGGATCAGGGAGTCCAGGCAGAGCCCTACCAACTCCGATACCCTTAGGCCCGCGCCGTAGAGCACCTCCAGGATTGCTCGATCCCGGCGAGCACAGGGGTCGTCACCGACGACTGCGTCCAGGAGGGCGCCGATTTCGGCCTCGCTCAGCGCCTTGGGCAGGCCGCGGGGTACCGGTGGCAGGCCCAGGTCCGCGGTCGGGTCGCCCTCCAGCCGGCCTTCGTCGAGGCAGAAGCGGTGGAGCCCGCGCACCGCCGCCATGCCTCGGGCGACGCTCGCCGGCTGGAGTCCCGCCCCCTGCAGCCAGGCCAGGTAACGAGCCACCGCGTCCGCCGCGGTTGATTCGAGGGCCAGCGACTCCGTTTCCAGCCAACCCTCGTAGGCGACCAGGTCTCGGCGGTAGGCCGCGATGGTGTTGGAGGCGCGGCCCTTTTCGACTGCCAGCCAGGAGAGGTACTCCTCGGCGTGCGACGACAGTGCCTGGCGTTCGACGGCTCCTACCGCCGGGCTCACGGTCCCCGGGCTCACGGTCCCCGGGCTCACGGTCCCCGGGCTCACGGTCCCCGGGCTCACGGTCCCCGGGCTCACCGCCGCCGGGCTCACCGCCGCCGGGCTCACCGCCGCCGGGCTCACCGCCGCCGGGCTCACCGCCGCCGGGC
>JBOGGT010000016.1:0-7362 GCA_050744225.1 Acidimicrobiales bacterium
AACACCCGCAGCGCCTCCACCTGGCGCCCGCTGCGGTAGAGTGCAAGTGCAAGCTGGCGCCACAGGCGCTCGCGCTCGGGGTGGCGCCAGGTCATCGCCTCCAGGTCCGCCACCAGTTGGTAGTCCACCGGCCCAGCCAGGCGGATGCCGTTGAGCTCCTCGGTGGCGGCCATGTGCAGCAGCCGTAGGCGAGTGACCTCGACCAGGGCCAACGGGTGGAGCGCCAGCTCAGCGTACGGCTCCCCCCGCCACAGGGCGAGGGCGGCGCTGAGCGACTCGGCTGCCGACCCGTCACGCTCACTGGTTCCGCGACGCAGCCCGTCCGAAACCAGGTGCTCGAAGGCGGCTGCATCCAGTGCTCCGGGCTCCAGGACCAGGCGGTAACCGGCCTTATCCAGCACGAGGCCCTGGCCAGCCGGGTACGGCCCGCCGAGGGCAGCTCGTACCCGGCTGGCCAGCGCGCCCAGAGCCCCGAGATGGTCGCCCGGCCCCTGGGCGCCTTCGAGCACGGACGGCCAGAGCAACTCCGCCAGCGCCCGGGGCGCCACCGCTTGGCCCTGCCGAAGGGCGAGCCAGCAGACCAGCGCCGCCGCACGCCCCCTTGGCAGGGCGATCGGGCCGCCCGAGCCGGACATCACCAGGGGTCCCAGGACCTCACACCGCAACGCGACATCGACCGACACGTTGGGCGGCGCCTCCTTTCGTGGGGCTCGCTGAGCCGCCTGCATGACTGTGTTCCTAAGTGTGCTTAGCGGCCGCTTGGCGTGGTGATGTGAGGGCCGCCGGATCGCGTCACCACTTGTGACGCGGGTGGTGACGCGATTGCGACCTGCGTATTCCTTGAGCTTCGCACAATGCCGGCATGAGCCCACCGACAGAGGAGGAAAGCATGGCAGTTACAAACTGCCCGACAAAGCGCTACGTCGATCCGTTCGACCCGCACTGGGCTGCGGCGGAGCTGGGCGCGCTGGCCGCCCGCGCCGCAGCCGGCGAAGACCCGGACCGCCTGAGGGCGCAGCTCCTGCACGACCTGTGGCCTTGGGCGATCCGGGTCGCCAACCGGGCGGCGGCTCGCCTGCCCGCGTCGGCGGATCGCAACACCACCCGCAGCGAGGTCCTGCTCGCCGTCTGGCAGGCCACCCAACGGATCAACTGGGACCAGGCCACCACCTGGCCGGCCATGCTGCGCCAGCGGATCAGGGGCGCGCAGGTGGACGCGGCGCGCGCCGACGACACGCTGTCTCGCCGGCTCCGCCAGGCCCAGCTCCAGCTTTCCCGGGAGGTGGCCAGCCTGGAGCAGGCGCAGGGTCGCCACCTGTCCACCCGGGAGCAGTCGGAGCTGGCCGCCTCCATGTGGCCGCGTTCGCGGCCCGAATGGATGGCATACGTCCTCCGGGAAGAGGTCGGCAGCTTCGACTCGGACTGGTCCGACACCCGACGGTCGCTATCTCCCGAGGAGCACTGCCTGGAGGCCGAGCGACGGGAGAGCGTCCGGGCCTGGGTCCACCGCCTCCCCCCCACGCTGGCCACCGACGTCGTCGCCTGGCTCGGCCAACCCAAGCCTCGCGCCACCCTCCCCGCACGTCTCCGTGCTCGCCTCACGCCCTACCTGGACGACCTCCGGACCCTTGTGCCGGTCGAAGACACCCCTGTCCCTGCTGCCGCCTGACCAAACCAAATACCACCACAAACCAAAGGAGAAATGGACATGAACACCACCGAAGCCGTTGCTACTCAACAGTTCTCCACCGTCCTCCGGGGATGGGACAAGGACGAGGTGCGCGAGCTCCTCGCCACCCTCGCCACCAAGCAGGATGCCATGGCCGCCGCCGAGCGCGCGGCCCGCGAGGTGGCCGACGCGTCCCGAGCGCGGGTGGCCGATCTCGAGGGCTCCCTGACGCACGCCCAGGCCCAGTTGGACCAGGCCAGAGGCTGCCTGGCCGCGACCCTGGCCGACAAGGAGGCGCTGGCCGCGACCCTGGCCGAGAACGTGGCGAGGGCCACGGCGGGAGCCACCCCCGGGGCGGGGGAGCGGCCGGCTACCGACCAGGTGCAGCCTGGGGCCACGGCGCAGCCTGCGAAGTTGGTGCCGGCCGAGCAGCCGGCTGCGGACTTGTACGCCCAGGTGGGAGCCGAGATCGCATCGGTGCTACGCGCATCGGAGCAGGCCGCCTCCAGCGTCCGCGAGGCCGCCGCACAAGAGGCGGCCAGCGAGTGGGACAAGGTCGAGCGCGCGGGGCGCAAGGTGCTCTCCGAGGCCCGGACCAAGGCTCGCAAGCTCACCCACCAGGCGGAGGCCGACGCGATGGCCATGCTCGACAACGCCTCTGGCCGCCTCGAGCTGGCGACCCGCCAGGCCGAAGAGCTGGTCGCGAATGCTCGCCGGGAGGTGGAGGAGTTGCTGAGCGTCGCCCTCGCCGAGGTGGAGCGGCTCCGGTTCACCGAGCGCCAACTGCGCGGCGGCCTGGAGGCCGCTGCGAGCTGGGTGATGCGCTCCCTGGACAACCCCCTGGAGGCCCTCGCCGCTGAGCCCAGCCCCTTCAGCCAGGCTCGAGAGGAGTCCCCCCGGCTTCTGTCAGCCGGCTGAGGCTCCTCTCAGGTGCTGGCACCGGGCAACCCGAACCGTGGCGTGCTTCCTCACGCGACGATGTCACCACGGTTCGGGACCCCGCCGGGCCGCAATTTGTAGGACTTGTGTCATACTCGGTCAATGGATCGAGAAATGCCCAGATTGACCGTCACGCTTCCTGGCGAGGCGCAGGACCGTCCCGGGTTCGAGGTGCTCACCTCGGACCCTGACGACCTCCACCACCTGCTCCAGGCCCTGAACCTCCAGCGAGCTATCCGGGTTGTGTGACGCTTGAACTCAGGCGCCGGGCCATCTCTGGCGGGGCTGCACGGTGAACACCTCATCCGGCGGGGGCCACTCCTGGCGAGCGAGGGGCTCGATCCCGAGGCGCCTGGCGATCGCCCAGGAATGCTCAGCAGCCTCCCTGGATCGCTCGGCGTCCCCCTCGCCCTGGCGCCGCCACAGCGCCAGCGCGAGGGTCCGGGAGGCCCGGGCCTCGTGCGCCACTCCCCCGGTCGCCGCGGTGAGCGCGACGGAGGCCTCGAACCGCTCGACTGCAGTGTCCAGGTCGCCAGCGGCGCTCGCCAGGAGGCCCAGATGCTGGTCGACCGTGCCCATGTAAAGGCAGCCATTGAGTACGTTTCGCCCGGCGTAGGGCTCCAGGGCAGCCCGGGACTGTCCGATAGCAGCCGCGTGGCCTGCAAACACGGCCACGGATGAGAGGAAGCACAGGCCGCAGAACCAGTCCAGGGTGGGAGGGTCTCCCCACCCGAAGTCTCCTATCCTTACATCCAGGACCGCCACTGCATCGTCACGCCGACCAGCGGCCAGGTGCTGCAAGGCGTCCCGTGCACGGAGGTCGATGCGTCGCCAGTCCAGCTGTTGGGTCGCCCTGGCCCCCCGGAAGGTCGCCATGGATCCCCCCTCAGCATCCTCAGGTAGTCGACCTGGTGCCGGTGTGCACTGAGGACCCTGGTCCGTGAGATCATCACCGAGGAGGCGCCCGAGGCCAGCCCCGGGATCCTCAGCACCCGGGCGAGCAGACGCTCCGCCTTGGCGAACTCGCCCCTGCAAATGGCGAGGTTCGCCAGCCACTGGGTCCAGGTCCAGGAGAGCTCAGGGTCCCGAGCCTCCTCCACCAGCACGGCGATGTCCGCAGCCGCTGCGTCGTCGAGGCGGGCACGGCCGAGGTGGATCAGGCTTATCCACCGCCTCAGCAGGCCATATGCCTCGCTGCGAGCCGAGCCGATACGGCGTCCCGTGGCGATCAGCTCCTCGGCGACCTCGAGCGCCTCCGCGCCGGTTCGATACCACCACAGCTGCTCCAGGAGCGCGGCCACCAGGGCTTGGTCCCCAAGGCTTCGTACCCGGTCCACGATGGCGTCGGTGCGATCGACCGCCAACCCCGGCTCCAGCTGGTTTTGCAGGGCCACCAGTCGCCCGTAGAACTCGGGCGCCAGCTCCCCAGGGTCCATGCATGCCTCGTCCAGCAGCTGAACCGCTTCCGCCTCCTCAGCGGCGGTCGAGCCCGGGCCGACGGTGGTGGCGTGGTGGATCGCGGCTGCGGCCAGGTGGCGTCGGCTCCCTGCCCGGCGGGCGGTTCGGGCCACCGAGGCAAAGGTGGCCCTGGAGGGGTCGATGTCCCCCGCATCCGCCTGGGCCTGGCCCATCAGTAGGCGCAGGTCCAGCTCTCCGGTGGCGACCGGGTCGTCCCCCTCCTGGGCCAGCAGGTCAACCGCGGTCGAGTAGAAGCTCGCCGCCCGGTCGAAGTCGAGTTGCGCTGACGCGCCTTCCGCCGCCTCGCCGAGGTGCTGTGACACCTCCGACGCCGCGCACAGGGGCCAAGCCCGCTCGAAGTGGTACGCCAGCGCGTCGGGGCCGCCCTGGGTGTCCCCCACGATCCGCTCGAGGGCTCGGCCGGTGCCGAGGTGCAGGCGGGCTCGGCTCTCACCCCCCAGCCGGCGGTAGAGGGCGTCCGCCACCAGCTCGTGGGCGAACGCGTAGCTGTTCGGGCTTGTCCGGTCCTGGGATACTAAGCCCCCCTCGTTCGCACTGGACAACGCCTGGGACACCCCAGCGGGGTCCAGCCCGAGGCCTGCGTCGGCCAGGGCTATCGCCGCCACCACCCTCCGATCGAAGGACCGACCGGAGACCGAGCCGATCTCTAGAACCCGCCGAACCGGGGGGTCCAGTGCTTCGAGCTGGGTGTCGAGCAGCCCGTCGAGGCTCGGCCCGGTTCCGATGAGTCCCTCGCTGCCCTGCCAGTGCCGCCAGAGCGCACGGATGTACAAGGGGTTGCCGCCCGTCGCCTGCTGCAGGCTCCGAAGGTCGCCTACTTCTAGGCCCTGGACCCCGAGCGCGCCCACCAGCGCCCCCGCACCCGCCGCGTCGAGGCCAGTCAGGTGCAGGATGCGCGAGCACGAAAGTCGGGCGAGCTCGGCAAAGGCTGGGCGGTGCGCCGGACCGGCCAGTGCTGCGGACTGGTAGGCTATCAGCACCGTCAGGGGCAGGGCGGGCCTTGCGACCAGCAGGTGGCGGATCAGGGCCAGCGTTGGGACCGGCGCCCGGTGGGCGTCGTCCAGGATGAGCAGCCCCGCCCCGCCCACGGCCTCGCTCAACAGCTCGGCCATCGCCTCGTACAGTTGGTAGCGACCCAGGTCGGGATCGAGGTCCCCCGCCCGGAGCTCCCCGTCACCACCGGTTGCCATGCGGCCGAGGGGGCCCGACAGGAGCCGGTGGCGCTCGGTGGCGTCATAACCGGAGATCAGCTCCCGGGTCAGGTCGATGAGCGGACGGTACGGCAGGTTCAGGTACGGGTCGCAGGTCTCGAACCAGATCCTCGCCTCGTCCCGCAGCTCTGAGGCCAGCTCTGCCACCAGCCTGGTCTTGCCTACCCCGGCTTCACCTTCTACCAGGACCAGCCGGGCGGACCCGGCCCGCGCCTCGGCGAACACACTCCGGAGCTCGTCGGCCTCACGGTCCCGGCCCACCAGAGGCAGGCTCATCGAGGCCTGCAGCACCGCGTCCAACGCGGCCCGGCCCGCCTTTTGCTTGGGGGGCACTGGCCAAGCGGCCAGGCTGAGGCGGTCGGCGGCCTCCCGCAGCTCGATCCCTGGTTCCAGGCCCACCTCCGCCAGGCCGTGGCGGGCGGCGTCGAAGGCTCGCCAGGCGTCCCTACCCCTGCCCAGGCCGGCGAGGGAGTCCACCAACAGCGCCCAGGCGTGCTCACGGGCTGGGTATCTGGCCACGAAGGCCTCCAACTCCACCCGGGCGGACTCGAGGCGCCCCGCGGCCCCGAGTGCCGCTGCGTGGTCCTCACTGGCGCCGAGGCGCATCTCCTCCAGGCGCACCGCGATCGGGGCCGCCCGAGGGTGCGCCACCCAGTCGGCCAACGCCGGGCCCCGCCACAGCGCAAGTGCCTCCTCCAGGATTCCGAGCGCATCTGCGCCCTGCCCGCTGGTGAGGAGGCGCCGGGCGTGGACCAGGTGCTGCTCGAAGGCCAGGGCATCGGTGACACACACGCCGAGGTCAAGCTGGTGACCCAGCGAGACCGTGCGCACGGCGTCGCGGTGCGGCCCGAGGGACCGGCGGAGCCGCCAGATCGCGGTCCGCAGGGAGCTGCCAGCCGAAGGATTCGGCCGCTCCCCGTAAATCACGTCGATCATCTCGTCCCCCGAGACCGCCTCGGACGGACCAGCGGCCAGGACATTTGCGACCAACCGCTCGATGCCGCTGCCAATCCGTAGCTCCGCGCCGCCAGCAGTCACCCGCAGCGGGCCGAGCACGCCGAAGACCAGGCCCTGGCCGCCCAAGGCCCCGCTGGTCAGACTCGCCACAGGTTGGACGGCCAGATCACGCCGGCGAGCATGTCCAGGGCGGGGCCGCCGCCTGGCAGGGCGGGGTCGGTCAGGCCCATGACCCCAGGGCCCGCGGCAACGATCCACACATTCCTGGTCAGCCAGACGTAAGGAAGGTCCACCGCCAGGCGCCTGGCCACCTCCTGGTAGGCCGCGGCGCGGGCCCCGTTAGTCGAACTGGTCCGGCCTCGCTGGAGCGCCGAGTCGATCAGGGGGTCGGAGTTGCGCGCGAAGTTCAGGGCATCCGACCCCGGGGGCCGACTGTCAGCGCTCCGCCACGATGTGGCTATCCCGTCGGGGTCTGCCGCCTCGAAGTCACGCCACAGGTAGGCCTGGAACCTGCCCAGCACCGCGTTCTCGATGAGCGTCGCCTGCTCGAAGGAGCTCAGGGTCACCTTGATCCCCACCTGCTCCCACATTGCCTGGATCAGCTCCACCGTGTCGAGCGCCGACGAGGTGGCGACTGCCCCCAGGGTGAGCGACGCCTTCCCACCATCGGCCCGGTACCCGCGCAGGAGCGCCCTGGCCCCACTCGGGTCGTAGCTCGGGTAGCCGGTCGGGCCGTACCAGGGCGAACCGGGGGCGAACGGGCCGTTCGAAGGCGGCGTGAGCCCGCTGTAGATGACGTCGATGATGCGCTGGGCGTCGGTGGCCAGCGCCAGGGCTTTGCGCACCCGGATATCGTTGGTGGGTGCGACCGCAGTGTTGAGCATCACGCAGTGCTGGCCTGGAGGAGAGGTGGCGTGCAGGTCATCGACCTGGGTGAAGCCCGCTCGATGCATCAGGTCCACCACGTTCTGGGTGTTGCTGGAATGCAGGAGGTCGACCGTTCCCGCGACGAGGCTTTCCTCCCGGGACACGGTGTCGGGGATGGGCCGGTAGGTGATCTCGTCCAGGTAGGGCAGGCCGGCCCTCCAGTACCTCGGGTTGCGGGTG
>JBOGGT010000017.1:0-2011 GCA_050744225.1 Acidimicrobiales bacterium
ATCAGGACATCACCACGATGCCCGAGCCGCCGACGACACCGCAACTATGGCGTCAGCCGGCCGATGTCCTGGCGCTCAGTGTCGCCAGAGGACCCCGCCGTGCTGGTCCAGACTGACGCTCAACAGCTACCCCCGACCGCATCTGGCGTCACTTCATCGACACCACCGGCACCGCGGTGGTGGCCGCCGACCACGTGAGGATCGACCTGGCGCTGCGGACCTACACCCCGGTGCTGATCGACGCCGGGTTCCCCGAGCTCGACATCCCGATCCCCTGGTGGGGCAACCGGACCCTGCGCTTCGGCTTCCCGCCTCGCTAAGGACCTCAGGTCGATTAGTTGAATAACACCCGCCGAGGATCGAGGTTAGCACGACAACCTGGTCGATGGCATGTGTGTCTGACCTGCACTTTCTTGTGGAGGCGAAGGGACTCGAACCCTCGGACCTCTTGACTGCCAGGGGTCTCAAGGGGGTCCAGCTGATGTCGGGCCGTCTGTTGAGTAGTGCCATGAACTGCAGCTATGTCTTGCTGGCGTTCCGGTTCGTGACGGCCCGTAGGGCCTCTTCCCAAACATTCCGTGATCAATCCGTGATCACTTCGCGAGGTTCACTCGTCCGGCTGGCGGGCGGCTCGGATGGTGGGAACCAAGTGGGCAAGGCGCGAGGGTGGACGCCCGATCCGGGACGGCCCGGGTGTCACTTGGGGCATGCCGGAGGAGAACAAGACAAGCGTCCGGCGCCCTGGGAGCGCTGCCGAAGCAGCCAGAATATCCTCCAAACCCGGCGGCCTGAGCCGCCGTGGCCAGCTGCTGGGTGAGGGCATAGTCGTCGCTCACCAAGTCGGAGTCGCAATCCCCAGCGAGTCCTGGACCGCCACGTCGGTGAGGTCATCACTTCCAGGTCGTTGACGACGACCTTGCCAACTCGCCGGCGCACCTCGAAGGCGTCAAGGTCGGTTGTCAGGAGGTGACGGAACAACTCCGCCCACGCAGCCTGCTCCTGGTCCGACGCGTACCACACGCCCGTGTCTCCGGCCTGGTAATAGCGGGCTTGAGAGATGGCCGGGTCGGCAAAGGAGGTGAGATCATGCCCGGTCGCCCCCTGGTGCCAGAAGGTTCCGCTTAGATGCCGGCGGGGCAGGTTGGCGACCCGGACCCCGAGATCGGCACTCAGACGTAGGACCCGTCGACGAACGCCTGGGCAGCGTGGCGTACGTCACTGAGGTGCCCGGCGGCAATGGCTCGATCGGGCGCTCTCCGTTCAGCAGCCGATTGCGGGCGTGCAGACACTGGCCAACGTTGCGTGGCGTAAGGGAGTCCGAGATCAGGACTACCAGTCACGAAGCTCTGCCAGTCGGTCATAGCGTTCTGGGCGGATGCCGAAACAACTCCAGGCACGAACTGCCCTGTCGCTCACGCCAGTGACCGCGCCTACTTCCGCCTGCGTCAGCCCGTACAAGCGCAGTGCCCTGACGATCTCAGGCGCTTCGACGGTGCGATCCAACAGCTGCCTCACTGCCTCTCCTCTCTGGAATCCGGGTAGTCATCCGCTTGTACTTCCTACTCTAGCTCCTGTGTCAACACGAACTTACTGACGCCGAACGGTCTTGTTCCTGTCTCCTATACCGCTTGTTGGCGGACGGTCTCGGCGAGCACGACAGCGACAGCACCTGAAGTGCCCCCGGGAGATCGGTCACAAGCAGGGCAACAACCCGAGAGAACTGGTCTGGCGGAGCGAAGATCGGCGGCGAACTCTGCTGGCTTGGTGATGGTCCACCCTACTAAAATGGGCACCAAGAACCTGTGGATAATGAGGCCTCGGTAGGCCGTCCAGCTGGTGCCCTACAGTCCTCTGACCTGCATGTATGTTGGACAGTGGTCTTGCGAGAGATCCGCCGGGCGAGTTCGGCGTCTGCTCTGGCTGCCACCAAGGACAAGTAGTCGATCCCGCTCGCCGCAGGGACCAGGGGGGCGCCTGGCTCGGGGCGAGCGCCTGGATGGCTGTGGCGCCC
>JBOGGT010000018.1:0-30985 GCA_050744225.1 Acidimicrobiales bacterium
TCCCCACCCCCCCCGGCTCTCGCATCACTCTCGCTGCTGTGGCCACCGAACCGAGCACCTCTGCCAGGGCGTGGTCGGGTATTGGCTCCCCAGCTATCGCCATGCGCTCGTTCAGATGCTGCAGGTCTGGGCTGGTATAGGTCCCCACGCGCAGGCCCTTGGCTCCCAGTAGAGCGCCGAGCATGGCCACGGTCGAGCCCTTTCCGTTGGTGCCGGTCACGTGGAGTACCGGGTAGTCCCGCTCTGGGTTGCCCAGCAGGGCAACCAACCTGCTCATGCGATCGAGGGTGGGGCGGGGGGGCGCCTGCCCGGGACTGATTGCCTCGAAGTTGACGTGGCTCTCCAGCCAGGCAACCGCCTCCCTCCGGGTCCACCAGTTCCCCGGCGTTGGGCCCGACGTTGGGCGGGACCCGGCGGGGCTGGGACGGGCAGGGCTGGGACCGGGAGCGCTGGGGCCGGGAGCGCTGGGGCCGGGAACGCTCAGCTGGCAGCCCGGCGGGGGCGGTCGACCTTGGCGGCGACCCGTGGGACCAGGGTCGGGTTGACCCGGTCCAGCACCACCGAACGGTCGATCACGCAACGCCCCACGTCGGTGCGGCTGGGCAGGTCGTACATCACGTCCAGCAGCACCTCCTCCAGGATCGCCCGCAGCCCCCGTGCACCGGTGCCGCGCAGCAGCGCCTGCTCGGCCACCGCGTCGAGGGCGTCCTCGGTCAGTTCCAGCTCCACCTGGTCCAGGTCGAAAACCCTGCGGTACTGCTTGACCAGAGAGTTCTTGGGCTCAACCAGGATCTTGACCAGTGCCTCCTGGTCCAGGTTGGAGACCGCTCCGATCACGTGCAACCGACCGACGAACTCCGGTATCAGGCCAAACTTGAGCAGGTCCTGGGGGAGGACCTGACGCAGGCACTCCCCGCTGTCCATCTCCTCGCCCCGGCGGACCTCTGCCCGGAACCCGATTCCCCTTCGACCCACCCTGGCTTGGATGATCTTCTCCAGGCCGGAGAACGCACCCCCGCAGATGAACAGGATGTTGGTGGTGTCGATCTGGATGAACTCCTGGTGGGGGTGCTTGCGGCCCCCCTGGGGCGGGACCGAGGCGGTGGTGCCCTCGAGGATCTTGAGCAGCGCCTGCTGCACCCCCTCCCCTGATACATCTCGCGTGATCGAGGGGTTTTCGCTCTTGCGGGCGATCTTGTCGATCTCGTCGATGTAGATGATGCCGGTCTCGGCTTTCTTCACGTCGTAGTCGGCGACCTGGATCAGCTTGAGCAGGATGTTCTCGACGTCCTCACCGACGTAGCCGGCCTCGGTCAAAGCGGTGGCGTCGGCGATGGCAAAGGGGACATTGAGCATCCGCGCCAGTGTCTGTGCGAGCAGGGTCTTGCCGCACCCGGTGTGACCCAGCAGCAAGACGTTCGACTTGGACAGCTCGACGTCCGCCTCGTGGGAGCTCGCCGAGCTGCGGCTGGGGGCCGAGCCCTGGGCGCTCCCAGGACCGGTGCCCGCGCCGATCCGCTTGTAGTGGTTGTAGACCGCCACCGACAGGATCTTCTTGGCGTAGTCCTGACCGATCACGTAGTCGTTGAGGAACTCGCAGATCTCGCGTGGCTTGGGGAGGTCCTCAAAGCCGAGCCTTATGGTGTCGCCGCGCTCCTCCTCGATGATGTCATTGCACAGGTCGATGCACTCGTCACAGATGTAGACCCCCGGACCAGCTATCAGCTTTTTGACCTGCTTCTGGGACTTGCCGCAGAAGCTGCACTTGACGAGCTCGTTCCCATCCCCGAACTTAGCCACGACTCTCCCCCGTGTCCTAGGCCACGCCTGCTACCACTGGCAGGATCGCCAGGTCACGTGAGCTTATGACCTCGTCGATGATCCCGTACTCCTTGGCCTCTGCTGCGCTCATGATGAAGTCCCGGTCCGTGTCCCTCGCCACCTTCTCGGCGGATTGACCCGTGTCGCTGGCCAGCAGCTGGTTCAGCAGGTCCCGCATTCGTAGGATCTCCTTCGCCTGGAGCTCTATGTCGGTGGCCTGGCCTGCCGCTCCCCCGTAGGGCTGGTGGATCAGGATGCGGGCGTGGGGAAGGGCGAAGCGCTTGCCCGGTGTGCCCGCTGCGAGCAGCACCGCGGCGGCCGAGGCCGCCTGGCCGTAGCAAAAGGTGGAGATGTCGCTCTTGACAAACTTCATGGTGTCGTAGATGGCGAATAGGTCGGTGATGTCACCGCCGGGCGAGTTGATGTAGACACTGATCTCTTTGTCTGCATCCTCAGACTCCAAGAAGAGCAGCTGGGCGCACACCAGGTTCGCCACTGCGTCGTCGATGGGTGTCCCCAGGAAGATGATCCGCTCACGCAGGAGCCGCGAGAACAGGTCGTAAGCCCGATCCCCACGGGTGCTCGACTCGATGACCGTCGGGACCATATAGTTCGAAGCCCGGTAGCTGGAATCAGGTTGGATGGTCATGTTTGGCTCTCCATGGTGCTATCGGGTTCGGCTGCGGCGGTCGGTTCGGTGTCTGTCGATTCGGTGGCATCGTCGGGCTCGGTGTCGGTCAGTTCGGTGGCATCGTCGGGCTCGGCCTCCAGCTCGGCCCGGTCCACCGGCTGGCCCTCCTGGTCGAGCAAAGCCACCCGGGCCTCCAGCCAGTCGAGCGCCTTCGCCTTGCGCACATCGCCTCTGACTGCATCCAGCTGGTGGGCGTGCTCCAGGGTCTCCCGCAGAGCCACCGGATCCTGCTTGAGGTGCTTGGCCAGGGCAACGAGCTCCGCCTCGAGGTCATCCTCGGTGATCGTGATCGACTCGGCTTCGATCAGAGCGCGGAGCGCCAGGTCGGCCTTGACCGCAAGGGTGCCGGTGTTGCGGAACCCGGTGACCAACTCCTCCTGGGTGATGCCGGCCATGGACAGGTAGCGGGCCAGGTCCATCTTGCGCCGGTCCAGGTGCTGGCCAAAGTCCTGAATCCTTCGCTGCATCTCGGCGTTGACCAACGACTCCGGCGGGTCGTCGTCGACCAGCTCCAGCAGAGCATCGAGCGCGAGGTCACGAACCGCAGCGCGCGCCCGGTCCCGTTTGATCGAGGTAAGCCTGCGGCGAAGGTGGGCGCGCAGCTGCTCGAGGGTCTCGAACTCAGATGCCACCGCCGCCCACTCGTCCGTCGCCTCCGGCAGCACCTTTTCCTTGACCTGCTTGACCGAGACCACCAGCTGTGCCTCCGAGCCGGCGACCTGGGCGTTGAATGCCACCACATCGCCCGCGATGTGCCCTACCAGCTCGGTATCGACCTCGGGGACGATGCTGGCACTGCCCAGCTCATACGACAGGTCGTCAAAGCCGAAGGACTCCAAGGCCTGACCACCCCGGGTGGTGGCGACGTCGATCACGAGATGGTCGCCTTGGGCCGCTGCCCGGTCCACCACTGCCAGCTCCGCGTTTTGGGCCCGCATCCGTTCCAGCTGGTCAGCGACATCGGTGTCGCTGACCACGATATCGGGGAGGGTGACTGCCAGTCCCTGGTAACCGGGGATGGAGATCTTGGGACGCACTTCGACGGTGGCGTCGAAGCTCACAGTGCCGGACTCCGCCCCACCGGTGACTTCGATCTGGGGCTCGGCGATGGCGTCCACGTCGGTCTCGCGCAGCGCCTTGGCGTAGAAGCCAGGCACCGATTCGTTCAGCGCAGCCTGGCGGATCGCCACCGGCCCGACCCTGGCCTCGAGAATCCTGCGAGGCACCTTGCCGGGCCGGAAACCCGGCACGTTCACCTCCTTCGCCATCCTGCGCAGAGCGGCGTCAACCGCCGACTCGATCTCTGCGTCATCCAGCTCGACGGAGAGTTTGACCTTGTTGGGCTCGACAGCCTCGGCGGTAGCTCGCATACAGGTTGCCCACCCTAGCCCGCCCCGCCGATCCCGCCAGTCTGGGCCAGATCAGCCGGCTGCGGCGATGCCGGTGGGGCACGAGACCCCGGTCCCGCCCAGGCCGCAGTAACCGTGGGGGTTCGCGGCAAGGTACTGCTGGTGGTAGTCCTCTGCGTAGTAAAACGGCCCGGCGGGTGCGATCTCGGTGGTGATGGCACCCAGGCCCGCCCGGCCGAGCACTTCCTGGTAAGCGTCGCGCGACGCCCGCGCCGCAGCCAGCTGGGCATCGGTGGTGGCATAGATGCCCGAGCGGTACTGGGTTCCGTGGTCGTTTCCCTGGCGCATCCCCTCGGTGGGGTTGTGGCCCTCCCAGAAGGTGCGAAGGAGGGTCTCGTAGCTCACCTTGGCAGGATCGAAGACCACCAGTACCGCCTCGGCGTGCCCGGTCTGGCCGCTGCAGACCTCCCGGTAGGTCGGGTTGGGGGTGAAGCCGCCGGAATAGCCCACTGCGGTGCTCAAGACCCCCTCGGTCTGCCAGAACATGCGCTCCGCGCCCCAAAAACACCCCATGGCGAAGATTGCGGTCTCGGCACCCTCGGGGAACGGTGGGGTCATGGAGACCTGCTTGACAAGGTGCCTCGCCGGTACGGGCATCGCGGCGCTACGCCCGGGAAGGGCGTCGGCTTGGGTGGGGAGCTCGGACTTGTGTTTAGAGAAGAGCATGAGTCCCACGATACTGTCCCAGCTAACCTCGAACTCCAGATGAGCTCTTGGCGACCGACCCCCGCCACCGACTCCACCGAACGCTCGTTTGAGCCCTCCCGGGACTCACCCGTCCCCACGAACCAGAAGCCGGCGCCGACGGTGCGCCGCGCCCGGCCCAGCGGCAGCGCGGAGACGCCCCGGCTGAGGGGATGGCCCCACTTCGTCGGATCAGTCCTGGCGATCCCGGCAGGTGCGGCCCTGGTCGTGCGGTCACTCGACACCCCCGCCACGGCTCAGGTGGCGATCTACTCGGTGGGGATGCTACTGCTGTTTGTGACAAGTGCCTCTTACCATCTGGTGCCGATGCCGGCCCGGGTCCGCCGCCTCATGCGCCGGGCCGATCACGCCATGATCTTCGTCTTCATCGCTGCGTGCTACACGCCGTGGTGCGTCCTAGTGGTCCACGGGACCCTCGCCGAGGTAGTCCTGATTGTGGCCTGGGCCGGAGCTGGCGTCGGGTTCGTGGGGAAGCTGGCCGGTTTCAATCGCCTCCGACCGGTCACCGGCACCCTCTATATCGTGCTGGGCTGGATCGGGGTGGTAACCCTGCCCGACGCCTTCTCGGTGCTGAGCCCGGCCGAGCTGGGCTTGATGTGGAGCTTTGCCCTGCTTTACACCGCGGGCGCCGTTGTGCTGCTCAAGCGCTGGCCCGACCCAGCGCCGGAGACGTTCGGCTACCACGAGGTGTGGCACTCGATGGTCGTGGCGGCCGCGGCCTGCTACTGGCTGGTTCTCTGGGGCCTGCTGGGCGGGATCGGCTGAGATGACGTCGCCCAGGGGCGCTGGCGGGCAGAAGGGCGCTGGCGGGCACAATCCCCGGGTCTGCGTGTTGGGCGCCGGCTCGTGGGGGACGGCAATCGCCGCAATCGCGGCCTCGCGCCATCCCACCATCGTTTGGGCCCGGGACGAGGGGCTGGCTGGGGAGATAGACCAGGGCCACCACAATCCCCGTTACTTGAAAGGGTTGGCACTTCCGCCAGACCTGCGCGCCACCGCCAGCCTCCCCCACTCCCTGGAGGCCGCGGAGGTGGTGATAGTCGGTGTGCCCTCGGAGGGGTTCCGGCGGGTACTGGAGCAGGTGGCTCCGCTGATCGCCCCGGGCGTCCCGGTGGTCAGCATCGCCAAGGGGTTCGAGGGCACCTCACTGATGCGCATGACTTCGGTGATCGCCGAGGTCCTTCCGGGTCACCCCGCGGCCACCCTCTCAGGCCCCAACCTGGCGCGCGAGATCATGGAGGGCAAGGCCGCCGCCAGCGTGGTCGCCTGCGCGCGAGCCGACGTATGCGAGATGCTCCAGAGCGTGCTGCACGCAGGGCTATTCCGGGTCTACACCAATCACGACGTGGTGGGGGTGGAGGTCGGGGGCGCGCTGAAGAACGTCATTGCCATCGCAGCGGGCATCGGCGAGGGGCTGGGGGTGGGCGACAACAGCCGCGCAGCCGTCATTGCCCGGGGCCTGGCCGAGGTCACCCGGCTGGGCACCGCAATGGGCGGCGAGCCGGCAACCTTCGCCGGCCTGGCAGGTCTGGGGGACCTGCTGGCCACCTGCATGAGCCCGCTGTCGCGCAACCGCCACGTTGGACTGGAGCTTGGCCGGGGCCGTGCGCTGGGCGAGATCCTGGCCGGGATGACCGAGGTGGCCGAGGGAGTGCACACCTCGGGCCTGGTGATGGCCCTGGCCGGTCGGTACGGAGTGGAGATGCCGATCTGTGCACAGATCGAGGCGGTGGTGACCGGCCAGGCGTCGGTCTCCCAGGCATACCTCAACCTGTTGAGGGTGCGCCCCGGGCACGAAAGCCAGCCCTACTGAAAACGCACGCAGATGAAGCGCCTCTGAGCCCAGCGCAGCGTCCTGCGCCAGCCGAGCTGACTCGATAGACTGGGTATGTGACAGAGCCGCTTGCGGTCCATCCAGGCGCCTGAGATGGCGTCGGGTCACCCCTGGGCCAAGCCCCACGTTATTCGGGCGCGGGACCGCTCTGGCGGGTGCGCCTGGGCGGGTCTCATTCTCAGCTTGTTCGGAGGCGGGACCGCCCTGGCGTGGTGGATCGCCCTTCCCACTCAGGGCCAAACGCTTGGCGCGGCCTTCTTCGCATTGACCATAGTCCTCTTGTCGGGTTCAATTGCGCTATTTTGTGCCTCGGAAATCCTGGCGACCCGCTGGCTTAAGAAGTCCCCCTCCAAGGCACTGCGAAGAACCTTCGCAGTGATAGCCGGAGGTTGGATTGTCGCGCTGATTGACTTTACCCTCTTGAGCTCTGGGCCATACGTGGCCACCCTGTACCTGGGGATACTATGTATACCGGCCCTCCTCCCGTGGGTGCTGACGAGATCGGCGAGCAAGGCTCTGGCTGTCCTCGCCGCGGTCGCATCAGCGGTGCTCGTCTCGTTCGCCCTGTTCGCCGCCCTGTCGCCTCTCCAGCCTTGCGTTGCGGGGAGCCTCTGCTGACGCCGGCGTCTCCGGGCACCCCGCCGAGGTCCTCTCGGGGCCAAGCCTGGCGCGCGACCGCGTGGAAGGCAAGGCCGCCTGCCAGCGTGGCTGCCTGGCGCGAGCCGTCGGTGGCGGACCGGGAGGAGGCTCCGCCTAGCGGTGGCACTCGTCGCGGGTTGCGCCCTGCTCGCCTCCTGTACCGCCGCCGGGTCCCCCTCCCACCGCGAGGCGTGCGACCGCCGCCCCCCACACCACCACCCCAGCCAAAGCCACCACCGCCTCGTCCACCACCACCGCCTCCCACCGCCTCTGTTCCTTGCCCGGCCCAGCTCCCCGGACATCCAGGCCCAGCTCTGCCGGCGCGCTGCTTCCCGGCACCGGTCAACGCCGCCATGGCTTATCTCCGCTCTCGTACGCACATCCCCCTCGAGGCGCCCACCTTCTTGCCCAGATCAAGCTTTGACCACGGCCTGTCCGCGCTCGCCTGCACGGGGGTCAACCCGGACTGCCTGTCAGGTGATCAATACGTGGACTACGACGTCACACTCGCATCCTGCCCGAGGTCCTACCCTCTCAACTCCCCCGCCGTCGAAGGGCCAGATGGCGTCTTTTGCGGCAACGCCGGCGCATACTCCGACTTCAGCGGATTCATGGCCGCGAGCACAGCAGACGCAGTGGACATGGTGCAACCGGATCCGCTATTTGCGCGCCAACGTCCTCCAGCCAGAAGGTGGATCTGGGAGATGGGATCCTCGGCACCCTCCAATATCGCAAACCTCCACCTGACAAGATAGGGACCCTATGCGCCCTGGTGTGGACCGAGGGAAGCTGGAGCTTCCAGTTCAATCTTTCGGTGTTGGCGGCTCGACGCCCTCCTGGCTGACGCCCGCCAGCTGGTCGCCTACCTGCACACCCACTTGTTGCCAGAGACAACAGCAGGTTGTTTCTTTGTAAATGTCGGGGGACAGTGCGATCCATCTGCGACCTGGGTCTGGGGCGCCGACTTGTACAACGTTGACGCTTCCATCTGCAGCAACGGCCCGGTCGACACCGCACGGGTGGTCATCAGCATGCGGTCGGTGCGGTGACCTGAGGCTCAGCCCAGGGAGCGGAGCTCGGCCTTGAGGTCTCCGATCTCGTCACGCAGCCGCGCGGCGTACTCGAAGCGCAGCTCGGCCGCGGCGGTATGCATCTCCTCTTCGAGGGTGCGAATGAGCCGCTCCAACTCGTCGCGCGGGAGCTCGGCCAGGTCGCTGCGGACCTTGTCCCTGGCCCGGGAACGGCGGTCCTTGCCGGGGACCGGCGCCCCCTCCGCCGGGCGGAGGTGGGCGAGGATGTCGGTCACCGCCTTGCGGATGGTCTGTGGGTTGATCCCGTTGGCCTGGTTGTAAGCCTGCTGGAGGCCCCGGCGGCGCTGGGTCTCGCCAATCGCCCGCTCCATCGAGGCGGTCACCTTGTCTGCGTACATGATCACCGAGCCGTCCACGTTTCGAGCGGCCCGACCCATGGTCTGGATCAGGGAGGTCTCGCTCCGCAGGAATCCCTCCTTGTCCGCGTCCAGGATGGCAACCAGAGAGACCTCCGGCAGGTCCAGGCCCTCGCGCAGCAGGTTGATCCCCACCAGCACGTCGAATTCGCCGAGGCGAAGGTCGCGGATGATCTCGATCCGCTCGATGGTGTCGATGTTGGAGTGGAGGTACCGGACCCGCAGGCCCATCTCCAGGAGGTACTCGGTGAGGTCCTCGGCCATCTTCTTGGTCAGCGTGGTCACGAGCACTCGGTCGCCCCGCGCAACCGTGGTGTTGACCGCGGCGATCAGGTCGTCGATCTGGCCCTTGGTGGGCTTGACGATCACCTCGGGGTCCACCAGCCCGGTGGGGCGCACTATCTGCTCCACCACCTGGGCGGACTGGGCGACCTCGTAAGGCGAGGGGGTGGCGGACATGAACACGCAGCAGCGGATCTTCTCGTACAGCTCGTCGAAGCGGAGCGGCCGGTTGTCTGCGGCGGACGGCAGCCGGAAGCCGTGGTCCACCAGGGTCTCCTTGCGTGAGCGGTCGCCCTCGTACTGGCCGTGCAGCTGGGGGACGGTGACGTGGGACTCGTCCATCACCAGCATGTAGTCCTCGGGGAAGAAATCCAGCAAAGTGAACGGGGGCTCGCCCGCCGCCCGCCCGTCGATGTGGCGGCTGTAGTTCTCGATCCCGCTGCAAGAGCCGATCTCGGCCAGCATCTCCAGGTCGTAGGCGGTGCGCATCCGTAGCCGCTGCGCCTCCAGCAGCTGCCCGTTGGTCTCGAAGGTCTTGAGGCGCTCGGCCAGTTCGGCCTCGATCCCGCCGATCGCCCGTTGCATCCGCTCGTCCCCGGCGAGGTAGTGGGTGGCGGGGAAGATCGCCAGCTCGGACAGCTCCTCCAGACACTCCCCGGTTACCAGGTCTACCCGGGTCATGCGCTCCACCTCGTCGCCGAACAGCTCGATCCGCAGGCCGGTCTCCTCGTACGCGGCGTGGACCTCGATGGTGTCGCCCCGCACCCGGAAGCGGCCCCTGGTGAGGGCGACGTCGTTGCGCTCGTACTGCAGCTCGACCAGCCGCTTCAGGATCTCGCGTTGGTCGGTCGCCTGTCCCCGCTTCAGCACCAGCAGGTGCTTGGCATACTCGCTCGGCGAGCCGATCCCGTAGATGCAGCTCACCGAGGCCACCACGATCACGTCCCGGCGGGTCAGAAGCGCGGAAGTGGCCGAATGGCGCAGCCGGTCGATCTCGTCGTTGATCGAGCTGTCCTTCTCGATGTAGGTGTCGCTGGAGGGGATGTACGCCTCGGGCTGGTAGTAGTCGTAGTAAGACACGAAATACTCCACCCGGTTCTCAGGGAAGAACTCCCGGAACTCGTTCGCCAGCTGGGCAGCGAGCGACTTGTTGGGGGCGATGATCAGGGTCGGCCGCTGCACCGCCTCGATGGTCCACGCAATGGTGGCCGACTTGCCGCTCCCGGTGATGCCGAGCAGGGTCTGGAAGCGGTCCCCCCGGGCAACCCCGGCTGCGAGCGCCTCGATGGCGGCGGGCTGGTCACCCGCCGGAGCGAACTCCGAGACCACCTTGAACTTGGGCATCTTGATTGAATATCGTACGGTGCTTCCCCCCCGCCGTGCCCACCCCCGACCCGCGCCAGCGTGCCCACTCACAGACCCGGCGCACGGTGATCGTCCCCGCCCGACCGGTTGCGACCCGTGCCGGCGTGGGAGGCTACGGTGGTTCCAATGATCGACGCCGCTGTGATCGACGAGTTCCGCCAGGCAGGAAAGGCGTTTGCCGACCTGGTTGCCCGGGTCGGTCCCGACGACGCCGACCGGATTGCGCTGGGGGTCTGGTCGGTCCGGGACCTGGTGGGCCATACCTCCCGAGCGCTGCTGACGGTGGAAGAGTGCCTCGCCGCCCCTGCCCCGGAGTCAGAGGTGTTCTTCAGCTCGGCCGATTACTTCGCGCTCGCAGCTTCTGCAGATCACGACGAGATTGCTCAACGGGGCCGCGAGGCTGGACTCGCACTGGGCGACATTCCTTCCCACGCGGTCGCGATAATCCGTACCCGTAGCCTGATGGCACTCCAGCGAGCGATCGCTGACGGGTCCGACCGGCTGGTGGAGACCCGCTTCGGCGGGATTCTCCTGTCCGCCTACCTGCCGACCCGCACCTTTGAGCTGGTGGTGCATACCCTGGACCTGGCCTCGACTCTGGGGGTGGACGCCGGAGTGCCAGACGCTCCGCTGCGCTCGGCGGCGCACCTGGCCCTGGACATTGCGCTGGCGGCAGGGCTGGGACCTTCGTTCGTCCTGACCCTCACCGGACGCTCGCCCGCTTCGCCTACTTGAGCGCCAGTTGAGGCTCTCGGCCGCTCAGCCGAGGCGATAGGTTGCGCTCACCTGGGCGGTGAACTGTTCGGATCCCGCCTGGATCGGGACCGTGGCGGCACCGGCGCCAGCACTCTTGGCAAAAGCCAGGCTCCCGCTCTGGAGGAACGGAGAGGGCTGCGAGCTCCCGTTGTCCGTGATCGCGCACAGCGGGCCGAGGCTCGAACCCGCGGCCGACGCCATTGCCCTGGCCTCGACCACCGCGACATGAACCGCGCTGGCGCGGGCCGCCGCAGAAGGACCGCTCGGGTCGCTCACCGAGAAGGACAGCCCGTTGAAGCTCACGTCGTTGCCCAGCTTGGCCGCCGCCGCGTCGATCAGGGCACCGGCGGAGGAGAGCTGGTGGATCTGCACTGTCAGGTCGTCCTCCACCTGGTAGCCGGTCACCTTGGGGTTGTTGCCATTGTTGTTGCTGTAGGTGGGGTTGATCGAAAGGTTCGAGGTCTGGATATCCGCCGCCTTCACCCCCCCGTTCTTCAGCGTTGCGACCAGGGCCTGAGCCTGGGTGTTGTTCCTTGCCAGGGCTGCGCCGGCGCTCGAAGCGGTGGTCCGCACCCCGATCTGCATGGTCAACAGGTCGGGGTTCCCGTAGGCCGTGCCCGAACCGGTGGCGGTGACCGTCGGCCCTGTACCGCAGGCGGCGACAGGTGTTACCGAGCCGGGGTCCGCCGCCGACGCGGTGCTCGCTCCAGCGATCTCGGCGACGCCCAGCCCCAGGGCAGTGCACGCCACGACCGCGGCGCCCATGGCTGCGTATCCGGCCCTTGAAATGACTTTTGCGCTCATCGGGTCCCCCTTTATCGGGTACAACTTACTCTGCTGCCTATTGAGACGCCTCAGGGTGTTGTTTGGTTCACCCCGACCGTCAATCCCTTTCAACCCGACCCTCAGCTCGCCGTCAGCCCGCCCAGCCGATCCAACCACGCCCATGTCCGGGTGACCTCGGCTTCGAGGTGGGCGAGGTCCCCGGAGTTCTCGATCACGAAGTCCGCCGCGGCCAACCGCTCGTCCCGCCCGACCTGGGCGGCCATGCGTGCCGAAGCCTGGGACCGCTGCATCTGTCGATCGCTCGCCAGGCGGGCCAAGGCCACCTCCGCAGGAGTATCGACCACGATCACCGCGTCCAGTGGCCACAGGGCGCGGCCCCCCTCCACCAGCAAGGGGATATCGGCCGCCACGAGCGGAGTCCCCCGTTCGCGATGCAGGCTCAGCCTGCTCAGCATCTCCCGGCGCACCGCCGGGTGGGTGAGCGCGTTCAGGTCCGCCAACGCGGCCGGATCAGCAAACACGATCTCGGCCAGGGCGGGGCGGTCTATCTCCCCATCAGGCGCGAGTATGGCCGACCCGAAGCGCTCGAGCACTGCCTCCCGAGCCGCTCCTTGGGGACCGAGCACCTCACGGGCAACCTCGTCGGCATCGACGATGGCCGCTCCCCGAGCGGCAAGCATTCCGGCTACGACAGACTTGCCGGAGCCGATCCCTCCAGTCAGGCCGACCACGAGGGTCACGGAACGGCCGGGAACGTAGCGTTGGCTGAGGATCTACCCCGTCGGACCGGCGCCATCGGGGTCAGAGATCGTCGGGGCGGGATCCTCCACCGAGCCAGCGTCGACATCGCCCGTCGAAGTGGCTGAGCCGGTGGGCGCCTGTTCGTGGACCTCCTCTGCCCCGACTGCGTCATGCGCCTCGCCGGCCAGCTCTGCGGCTTCGGCAGCAGCCGGGTCCTCGTTCGCCGCCAGGTACTCAGCGGCCCAGGCCGCTTGCGCCTCGGTCTCGGGAGTGAACTCAGCCGCCGCGGCGTAGTCGAACGAGCCGATGTAGTTGCCCTGCTCGTCGTACGCGTGCTCACCGAACGCCTCCCTGTACTCAGCGGCCACCTCCCCACCCTCTGCCGCCTGCTTGATCGAAAGGCTGATCCTGCGCCTCTGCAGGTCGATATCGATGATCTTGACCCACAACTCCTCCCCGGGAGTGACCACCTGCTCGGGCAGGTCCACGTGGTGCGTGGCCATCTCCGATATGTGCACCAAGCCTTCGATGCCCTCTCCCACCTGGACGAATGACCCGAAGGGCACCAGTTTGGTGACCCGTCCGTAGACCAGCTCGCCGACCCGGTGAGCGTTGGCAAACTCCTGCCAGGGATCGGTCTGGGTTGCCTTGAGCGAGAGGCTGATGCGCTCCTTGTCCAAGTCCACGTCCAGCACCTGCACGTCGATCTCGTCCCCCACCGCCACCACCGAGGCCGGGTGGTCGACGTGCTTCCACGAAAGCTCGGAGACGTGTACCAGCCCGTCCATGCCCCCCAGGTCCACGAACACACCAAAGTTGACCACCGAGGAGACCGTCCCCCGGCGCACCTCCCCGGGCTTGAGGTTGACCAGGAACTCCTCGCGCTGTTCTCGCTGGGTCTCCTCGAGCCAGGCTCGCCTGGACAGCACCACGTTGTTCCGGTTCTTGTCCAGCTCGATGATCTTGGCCTCGATGGTGCGGCCCACGTACGGGATCAGGTCTCGCACCCGGCGGAGCTCCACCAGGGACGCGGGGAGGAATCCCCGAAGCCCGATGTCCAGGATCAGCCCTCCCTTTACCACCTCGATCACCGGGCCCTTGACCATGCCGCCCGCCGCCTTGATCGTCTCGATGTTCCCCCACGCCCGCTCGTACTGCGCTCGCTTCTTGGACAGGACCAGCCGACCCTCCTTATCCTCCTTCTGGAGGACAAGGGCCTCGACCCTCTCCCCCAGCGTGACGATCTCGGACGGGTCGGCGTCGTGGCGGATCGACAGCTCCCGGGCGGGGATCACTCCCTCGGACTTGAAGCCAATGTCCAGTAAGACCTCGTCCTTGTCCACCTTGACCACTATGCCGGTCACGATGTCTCCGTCGTCGAACTCGACTATGGTCCCGTCGATCGCGTCGGCAAGGGACATCTCACCCAAGTCGTCCTCGACCACCTGGCGGGGATGGTAGAGCCCTGAGGGGTCGAAGGTCCCCATCGGCTCCCCCATCGGAGAGTCAGGGGCGCCTGGGCGGGTGTCGAGGTCGGACATGAGATCGGTAGCCTTCTTTCCGGACGTTCCCCGCAATGGTCGTCCCGCGGGGGAGGGAGCGGGCGATGGTCCGCCCGTGTGCCAACGAGGGTAGCATCCCCGAACCCTCAGCTCACCCCGGAAGCAGTCGAGCGGGGCCGCCTCCGTGCAACGTGATGGAGCCTGAGCACCTCCTCCAATTCGGTTGCCACCCGCTCCGGGTGCTCGACCACGTCGGACCAGCCGTATCGCAGCAGGACCCATCCAGGCCGGCTGCGCAGGATCGCGTTCTGGCGCCCCATGTCACGACTGTGATCGGCGGGAGTTCCGTGCGTTCCGAAGCCCTCCAGCTCCACCAGCAGCTTGTGCTCATCCCAGGCGAAGTCGACCCGGGCCACCCGCCCTGCCAGCTCTACGGGGTACTGGCGAGCCCCCTGCGGCAGTCGATAACGCCGGCACAGCTGGACGAACCGGGTCTCCAGCACACTCGCGCTCGGCGCTCCATAGAGGCGGCTGCCCAGGATCTTGCGTAGCGTGGCGGGACCGGGCTTGCCCCTTTTGCTCAGCGCGCCGAGGCGCTGGTCCAGCAGGCTCAGCGAGGTCCGACGGGTTCGCAGGGCCGACTCCAGGGCCGCCTCGACCGTGTCAGCGTCGGCCACCGCGCCCAGGTCGATCAGGGTTCGGGTCACGCTGGTCACTGGTATGCCATCCACCTTGGTCACATCGATCCGCTCCAGCTTGACCACCCTGTGGATTCTGACATCCTCTCGCTTGGTCGGCTTGTGAGAGGCGGGCACGCTGATCTCGACGATCTCCCTCCCAGCGCCATCCAGCTGGTGCAACACGGCGGCGGCTCGATGCGAGGCAACTGACCCCTTGCCCGCGGCGAGGATAGCCACCGTGAGGTTCTGCCTCCAGGACTCGGATGAGGCTGCCAAGCGGTACACACCAGGCACCATCAGGATCCAGGTGTCGTCGCGATTGAAGCAGTGTCTATCGGTACCGATACTTCGGGCCTGCGCGGTCGAAAGGACCCCGTGCTGGCGCAAAGCCCATCGCTGCAGGCGAACTTTGGTAGATTCGGGCTGATTGAGTACCATATCTACCAGAGTTAATCATTTGGCTGTGACAGTCACCGAAAAATGTCCAGATATCGTGCCATTTGCTGGCAGATCAGGCCTTGGCGTCCGCCCAGGTAAGCCCGTAGGACAGGTTGACCTCCAGCGGGACGCTCAACGAAGCTGCGCCGCGCATCGCCTGTTCAGTCAGCGCGGCCACCGCGTCGCACTCCTCCGGAGGAACCTCGACCACCACCTCGTCGTGCACTTGGAGGATCAAGCGAGCGGCCATCCCGGTCAGGCTGGCGTCCAGGCGGACCAGGGCCACCTTGAACACATCCGCGGCCAGGCCCTGGATCCCGGCGTTCATAGCCTGGCGCTCGCCGGCCTGGCGGATCCGGTAATTGGAGGACGACAGTTCCGGGATGGCGCGGCGGCGCCCGAACAGCGTCTCGGTGTACCCCCGATCTCGGGCCTCGGTCACCGCCGCTGACATGTAGGCCCTGACGCGGGGAAACGCTTCGAAAAATGCCGCAAGTATGGTCTCGGCCTCTGGAACCGGGATGGCGAGGCGCTGCGCCAGCCCGTAGGCCTCCATCCCGTAGGCCAGGCCATAGGACACCATCTTGGCCTTCGCCCGCTGGGCTGGCGATACCTTCTCGAACGGGACCCCGAAGACTCGGGCAGCGGTGGTGGTGTGGACGTCGGTTCCCGACGAGAAGGCTTCGATCAGGCCGGGGTCCTGGGCTAGGTGCGCAATGATCCGCAGCTCGATCTGGTTGTAGTCCGCCACAAAGAGAACCTGGCCCTCGGCGGGGATGAAGGCCCGGCGGAAGCGGCGGCCCTCGTCGCTGCGCACCGGGATGTTGTGCAGGTTGGGTTGATCCGAGGAGAGCCTGCCGGTGCGCGCGACGGTCTGGTTGAAGCTGGCGTGGATGCGACCGTCGGCAGCCACCTCCGCCAGCAGGCTCTCCCCGTAGGTCGAGCGCAGCTTCTCGACCTCCCGGTAGCGGAGCAGCACGTCAATGATCTCGTGCTGGCCCCGGAGGCGTTCCAGGGAGGCCGCGTCGGTCGAGTATCCGGTCTTGGTCCGCTTTTGGGGGACGAGCCCCAGCTTGTCGTACAGGACGCGGCGGAGCTGAGGGGTGGAGTTCACCAAGAACGGCTCGCCGGCCAACTCCTGCACCTGTCGGTCGAGCCGCTGAGCCTCCTCGGTAAGCGAAGACGCCAGGTCTGCGAGGTAGTCCACGTCCACCCGGATACCGGCCACCTCCATTCGCGCCAGCACCCGGGCAAGCGGCCGCTCGATCTCGTCATAGAGCCGGTCGAGGGAGCGGGCGGCCAGGGCCGAGCGCATCACCGGTGTAAGCCGGGCGATCGCTCCAGCCGCCCGCGCCGCCATCCCCGATACCTGCACCGGGTCCAAGCCTGTGTCGAGACCCAGGTCGAGCTGCCCGGCTCCCGATCGGTCCGGCGCCAGCTGGTTCGGCAACACCGACTCATCGACCCCGATCTGCAGGCCCCCATAGCGAAGGGCAATGTCAGCGAGCTCGTAGGCGGAGCCCGACGGATCCAGCAGGTAGGCCGCGAGGGCGGTGTCGACCCCGACGTTGACGATGTCGATCCCAGCTGGCAGGAGAGCCCTCATCAGCTCCTTCGACCCGTGGGCGTGGACCGTGGCAGAACCCGCCAATCTGGCCAGGGCCTGAGTGACCGATCCAACTCCCAGTAGGCCCCCCTCCAACCACAGCGCGCCAGGGATGCTCGCCCCGAACAGAGCCAGACCAACGAGCGCAGAACGCCCGGCCTGGCCTGCCCACACTGGGGCGACGCTGACCACCCCGGCTTCAAAGGCGAACGGGTCTGGGGCCGGGGCGGGGTCGGCAACACTGTCCGGGTCGAGGGACGGGGCGGGGTCGGCAACACGGGCCGGGTCGGGGTGCTCCAGCTGCGCCAGCAGGGCCACCGCTTCCCCGGCGGACGCCGGGGTGATCACGTCCACCGAGAGCTGCGCAGGCCGAGCCGGCGCAGACCCCTGGTCGACAAGGCCGAGACCTTCAAAGCCGAGACCCTCTGCCGCGTCGAGCAACCGGTCCCACAGCGACCGGAACTCCAGGAAGGCAAAAAGCGAATGGACCTCCTCGCGGTCCCACTCTCGTATGCGCAGGTCCTCCGGCCCGATCCCCAGGGGTACGTCGCGCACCAGCACTATCGCCGAGCGGTTCCGCCGCACCTGGGACTCGTGCGCGACCAGGTTCGCTCTCAGCTTCGGGCTGGCGGATTCCACATTGGCGAAGACCCCGTCCAGGTCCCCGAACTCGGTGATCAGTCTTGCCGCGGTCTTCTCGCCCACGCCGGGCACACCGGACAGGTTGTCCGACGGGTCCCCCCGCAGCGCCGCGTAGGCAGGGTACTGCGCGGGGGTCACCCCGGTGCGGGCCATTATCCCGGCCTCGTCGTACAACACGTAGTCGCTCACCCCCCGCCGGTTGTACAGCACCCTAACCAGAGGGTCTTCTACCAGCTGGTAGCAGTCGCGGTCCCCCGTCACCACGATCACCTCCGAGCCCTGGTCCCGCGCAGCACTGGCCAGGGTCGCCAGTATGTCGTCCGCTTCGAAGCCGGGCGCTTCGAGCACGGGAATACGCAGGACCTCCACCACCTTGCGGACCAGCCCCAGCTGCTGGCGCAGGATGTCGGGCGTTTCGGCCCGCCCGGCCTTGTAGTCAGGCACCATCGAGTGGCGGAAGGTGGGTGCGGGCAGGTCGAAGGCCACCGCGATCCCCTCGGGCCGGTGGTCCTTCAAGAGGTTGACCAGCATCGAAGTAAAGCCGAAGACGGCGTTGGTCACCTGCCCCGACGCGGTCGCCATATCCGTCGGCAGGGCAAAGAAGGCCCGGTAAGCGAGGTTGTTACCGTCCAGCAGCAGGATCGCCACGAGCGCTCACGCAGAGGGAGGAGGCCGCAGCCCGTCCTCCAGCACCCGGCGGGCGATCTCGCGCATCACCACCCGCTCGTGCATCGCAGATCGCTGGATGAACGCGAAGGCGTCCGACTCGCGCATGCCCAGGGTGTCCATGAGCAACCCCTTGGCACGATCCAGCACCCTGCGTGTCTCCAGAGCCTCCTCCAAGCGCTCGCGCTCTCCCTCCAGCGTCTGGTTCGCGTTGGTCAGCGCCTGCATCTCGGCGTAGCGCCCCAGCGCCATCTCGATGGCGGGCACCAGCTCGGCGGCCTGAAAGGGCTTGACCAGATAGGCCATCACCCCGGCGTCGCGGGCCTCCTCGATCAGGTTGCGCTGGCTGAAGGCCGTGAGGATCAGCACTGCGGCCAGGTTCTCCGAGCCGATCTCGCGCGCCGCGCTGAGCCCGTCGACTCCCGGCATCTTGACGTCCAGGATGGCCAGGTCCGGGCGGTGCTCACGCACCAGGGCAATCGCCTCGTCGCCCCGGCCGGTGTCGGCCACCACCTCGTAGCCCTCGTCCTGGAGGATCTCCCGGAGGTCCAGTCGGACGATGGCTTCGTCCTCGGCAATCACCACGCGCAGGGCCATGGGCCAGACTCTAGCCCTAACTGGCTCACAGCTTGGAGGTGAGCCTGCTGATCAGCTCCTCCTGGGTGCGCTCCATCTGGGCGATTGATGCCGCGAGACGAGTGCTCGCCCGCCTCATCGCTTCGGCATGCCTTCCGGCATCGGCGTCCACCTGGGAGCGATCCTCTGCCACCAGCGCCCTCACCTTGGCGTCTTCGGCGCTGTCCTCGAACACCTCGGTCTGCTCCTCCAGGACGGCGAGGTCATGGCGGGCCGTGGCGAGGCGCGCGGATAGATCGAACAGGCGGCGCTCAACCCTGGCCTGGCGCATCCCGTCGATTCTACAAAGCGGCGTGACTAGACACTTCGGACGAGCTAAATGGCCCGTTCGGGCCATCCACACGCGCCACGGTCGGGTCGATACCAATCCCATGAGTGCAATATCCCCCCCACCGGCCACCCGTACGCGGGTCTGGCCCTGAGAATCGGAGGCATTGGCGTGGCAGTCCGCCGCAAATCCACAACCCTCATCCTTGTCGGCGTGCTCGTCTTCTTGCTGGCAGGAGTCGCCGTACTGTTGGTGCTAACCCGGAACACGACCAACACCACCCCCAAAGTGGCGACCACTCCGGTCGCATCCCAACCCGTGGCCAGCACCGGCAACGGAACCGCAACGGTCGACATCGGCGCCAAGTCACTCAACATCCCCAGCGGGGATGTCGCTTTGGCACTGTCCCTCAGCTCCACCCAGGCAGTGGGCGGCTACCCGGTGGTCGGCGACAAGCTGGATATCTTCGGCACCTTCAAGAGCCAGCCGTCCCACACCAACCAGACGGTCCCCCTGGCCAAGCTGGTCGTGTCCAACGTGAAGGTCCTGGCGATCAACGAGCCGGCTCCGTCCACCACCATCAGCTCCACAGTGGTTGTGGTCGCTGTGACCCCGTCCGTAGCCGAGGGCCTGATCTACCTCACCACTTACGAGGGCATCTACACCACCCTGGTGACCCCGTCCTTCGAGGCACCGGCCGCCACTCCGGGCCGTAGCGCCACCAACATCTTGAGCGGCGTATCATGACCGCCTCGATGCTCCCCGCCCGGGTTCCCCGGGCTGGGACAAGCCCGAGCCCGGCGCCGACCCGCGGCGCCGGGCTCGCCAAGGTCACCCGGGCCAGCCACATCCTCGTCGTCGACACCGACGAGGACCTGGCCAGGGAGGTCAGCTCCGCGCTCGCCTCACGTGCGAGCGGGCCGGCTGACCTAAGAGTCCTGAGCCCCGGGGCGGGGGGCTCCGGGGCTCGGGTTCCCGCGGCTTGGAACCACACCCCTGACAGCTCTCACTCCCCCCAGAGCACGGAGGCCCAGGCCAACGGAGTCGCTCCGATGTCGTCCAATCGGACCGCTCGAACCTATGGCTCCAACGGATCGGCCAACCTGCCGGCTGGTCGGGTTCCCCGCGGCTACGGCTCCCCTGCCCCGGTCCAACCGAGTCCCACTGCCCGAGGGGCTCAAGCAGTCAGCCTGGCCGCAGGAGCGCCGGCCGCATATCCCCCGTTGATCGAGACCTGCGAGAGTGTCGGTGAAGCCATCGAGATCCTGGCGAACGAGGCCAACTACGACGTGGTCCTGGCCGGGCCGAGCACCGGTACCCCATCCGGCTTGGAGGCTCTGCGGATCATGCACGAATCCGCCCCTCAGGTAGCCCTGGTGCTGGCGTTCGACAAGGAGGGACACCTTCCGACCCCCTCGGTGGTCCGCACCGGCGCGATCGACCTGGTCTACGTGCCGGGCCTGCCGGGCGAGCTGACCCGGGCGATGGAGCGCGCGATGGAATTGGGCAAGGCGGCGCGGCGGGAAGTCTCAATTAATCAAACCGGGGTAACGCCCGCGGCGCCATTGGGCACGGTGATCACCCTGGCCTCGGCCACCGGCGGCTGTGGTAAGACCTTCCTGGCCAGCAACCTGGCGGCATTTTTTGCCTCCCACGGGCGCCGGACCTGCATCCTCGACCTGGACTTGCAGTTCGGGGAGGTGTCCACCGCGCTGCAGTTGCGCCCGGAGTTCACCATCGCGGATGTGCTGAGCCTTCCCATCGACGACCCGGCCGAGCTGGCCAGCCACTTCGAGGAGTACCTGGTGCGGCACGAAACCGGCACCTGGGTGCTGTCGGCTCCCCGGGACCCCTCCGAGGCGGACCGCATCGCCCCCTCCGAGGTCGGCAGGGTGATCGAGGTCGCCCAGCAGTGCTTCGACATCGTGATCGTGGACACCCCGGCCGCCCTGACCGAGGTGGTGCTGGCCGCGTTCGACCGCTCGGACCTGCTCTATGCGGTCACCACCCTCGACACCCCCAGCATCCGCAACCTGGGGCTGTTCGTCCACACCCTGGAGCGCCTGAAGATCCCCTCCGAGAACGTCCGCCTGGTCCTCAACAAGGCCGAGCGCGACGTGGGCATCGAGGTGGAGCAGGTGGCACGCCTGTTCACCCAGGAATTCTCCGCGGTCCTGCCCTACGCACGGGAGGTGAGCCGGTCGATAAACCTCGGCAAGCCGGTAATCGCCTCGGACCCCGGAGCCGAGATCAGCCGCCTGCTGGTCCAGGCGTTTGCCCAGCTCCTCGGTCCGGACGAGCGTGCACAGGTCGAGATTCCAAGTCCCGCCAGCCGACGCCGTCGCAACTGGCCCAAGTGGCTCCGATGAAGGGTGTCCCAACAATGAAGGGTGGATCGAGATGAGGCTGACCGACAAGTTCTCCGACAAGCCTGCCTCCGGCGGCGAAGACCGGCGAAGCTACGTCCGGCCCCGGCCGGGCGCTGGGCCCGAGGTGCATCCCGCCGGCGACGACTCCGTCCGGCCCTGGGAGCCCGGCGCTGCAACCTCGCAGCTCCCGGTCGCCGCCCCCAGCGTGCTTTCAGATCGCCTGGCTGCAGCAGAAGCGCCGCCAGGCCCGGTTCGGTCCGCGGCTGCGACGGGATCCCTTCGCCCCGTCGCGCCCGGGCCGGGGTCCGGCGGGCCAGCCCGAGCCCGGCCGCTGCGCAACCCAGCAGCGCCCGCTTCCGACGACTCGTGGGAGCGATCCAAGCGCAAGGTGCGCGACCTGGTCCTCGCCGATGTGGCTCCCCAGGTCCAGGGCATGGTGGGCGAGAGCCTGGCACGCGAGGTCCGCGCCTCGGTGGACCGGGTGCTGGCCCGTGAGGATGTCAAGGTCTCGCCGATGCAGCGCCGCCGCTTCATCGAGGAGGTGATCCAGGACACCCTGGGCTACGGGCCCCTCGAGACCCTGCTCGCGGACTCCACCCTCACCGAGATCATGTGCAACGCCTACGACGACATATGGGTGGAGCGGGCCGGATTGCTCGAGCCCACCGACGTGGCCTTTGACAACGACAGCCAGTACCGCCAGATCATCGACAAGATCGTTACCACGGTGGGGCGCCGGCTGGACGAGGGTTCCCCGATGGTGGACGCCCGCCTCCCCGACGGGTCCAGGGTGAACGCGGTCCTCCCTCCCATCGCCATCCACGGCCCCATCCTCACCATCCGGCGCTTCCCCGAGGAGGCTTACCAGGTTGCAGACCTGATCAACTTCGGGTCGATGACCGCGGACCTGGCCCTGATCCTGGACGCCTGCGTCCGGGCACGACTGAACATCATGGTCAGCGGTGGAACGGGCACGGGCAAGACCACGATGCTAAACGCACTCAGCTCGTTCATTCCCGACGGGGAGCGGATCGTGACCATCGAGGACTCCGCGGAGCTCCAGCTGAACCAGCCCCACGTCCTCAGCCTTGAGGCCCGCCCGCCGAATGCCGAGGGCTCAGGCGAGATCCGTATCCGTGAGCTGGTCCGCAACTCGCTGCGGATGCGCCCTGACCGCATCCTGGTGGGTGAGGTCCGTGGCCCCGAAGCCCTGGACATGCTCCAGGCGATGAACACCGGCCACGAGGGATCGCTTACCACGGTCCACGCCAACAGCCCCCGCGACGCCATGAGCCGTCTGGAGACCATGGTGCTCATGGCTGGCTTTGAGCTGCCGGTGAAGGCCATCCGGGAACAGATCGGCTCCGCCCTGGACCTGATCGTGCACCTGGAGCGCCAGGCCTCTGGCGCCAGGGTGATCTCGGCGGTGACCGAGCTGCAGGGCCTGGAGGGGGACGTGATCCTGCTTCAGGACATCTTCAACTGGCACTACACCCCAGGCGGAGGCGGGCACCTCGAGCCGAGCGGCCTGCGCCCCAAGATGCTGGACCGCCTGGCACAGCGGGGCATCGAGCTGCCAGCTCGGCTGTTTCGGCCCACCGAGCCAGCAGCCCCGGCACCTGCCTACGGCGGAGGGCGTCGCATGCGGGCGCCCAGTCCTGCCGAGCTGATCGAGCGCGACGTTAGAGAAAGGGAGGGAATGAGATGAATTTCAGCCTCACCACTGTCCTGGCCGCAGTTGGCGTAGCCCTCGGCCTGGCGCTGGCGGTCACCGGGCTCCTGATGCGAGCCAGGGAGCGCGACAATGCCCTGGCCGCGGTGCTGGACCTGCCCTGGGGGGAGCGA
Organism: Acidimicrobiales bacterium; assembly: GCA_050744225.1. GTDB lineage: Bacteria > Actinomycetota > Acidimicrobiia > Acidimicrobiales > JAJPHD01 > JAVKSL01. Next base: position 23,129 of record JBOGGT010000018.1, read on the forward strand.
GATGTCGACGTGAGCTCGGTCACCGAGTCCAGCGCCGGCCTGCTCTCGCTGCCCATGGGCGTGGCCGACGCCGCGGTGGAGCGCCTGGACGCCGCGGGCAAGCTGGCTCTACGGCTGGAGCGGGCCCGCATCCTGCTCAGCCCCGGCGAGCTGGTGGTCTTCGTGGCTTCGCTATCGCTGATCGGAGGGGTCGTGATCGCCCTGGCCTCCGGAGAGCCACTCCTTGGGATCATCGCGCTGATTGTCGGCCCGGTCATCGCCAACATCGTGATCAACCGGCGGGTGGACAAGCGCCGCAGGGCCTTCGAGGCCCAGCTCCCCGGAGCGCTGTCGCTGATCGGCGCGTCGCTGTCGGGTGGCCACACCTTCTTGCGCTCCATCCAGATGATGTGCGAAGAGGCGACCGCCCCTCTCTCGGAGGAGTTCAGCCGGGTGGTCAACGAGACCCGCCTCGGCGACCCGCTGCTCGATTCACTGAGGCGGATGGCGGTGCGCATGGGGGTCAAGGACCTCGACTGGGTGGTGCAGGCGATCTATATACAGCAGTCCACCGGTGGTCGACTGGCCGAGCTATTGCACACCCTTACCGACTACATCCGCAGCCGCGAGGAGGTGAGCCGGGAGGTAAAGGTGCTCACCGCTGAGAACCGGATCTCCGCCGCCGTGTTGGCTGCCCTTCCGGTCTTCTTGCTCCTCGTGATCAGCCTCACCGATCCGGGCTACGTAAGGCCCTTCTACCACGGAATCGGGATCCTGGCCCTCATCGGCACTGGCCTCTTGGTGGCCCTGGGCGGATTCATCATCATGCGCATGGCGAGGATCGAGATATGAGCCCGGCCATGCTCATCGTCCTCGGGGTGGCCTGCGTGGTCGCAGTCACCGGGGCCGCAGCGACTGCGCTCGGCGTGATGCGCTGGCGGATGGTCGCCCACGACCCGACCGCCTACCTGACCGAGCTCGACGCTAACGATGCCTGGAGCTCTGGGAGCAGCCAGTTCGAACAGGAGTTGCGGTCCTCAGTCACCATGCGAATGATTGCCCCGTTCGCTGCCAGGACGGTCACCAAGGTCCGAGTGCTCACCCCCCGGGGTTACATCGACCAGATCCACGACCGACTGGTCGTGGCCGGGCTGGCAGGACGGGTGCGGGCAGAGGAGTTCGTTACCCTCCAGCTGCTCGCCCTGGGAACCGGCCTCATCCTGGGTATCGGGATCGACGTCCTTGCCCGGCCCAGTGCCGGGATCGGCATCGTGATGTTGGTCGTCTTGGTGGCCGTGGGAGCGATAGCACCACGCGCCTGGCTCGCCCGCACGCTCCGGGCACGCCAGGACGCCATCCGCAAGGACCTTCCGGACATCTTGGACTTGCTGGCCATCGCAGTGGAGGCGGGCTCCGGATTCGAGGGGGCCATGGCGGTGGTGTGTGACACCTTCTCCACCACCCTGGGCATGGAACTGGCCCGCACCCTCAAGGAGATGGAGCTGGGCCTGTCCCGCCGGGAGGCGCTGCACAACCTGAAGCGGCGCACCGACGTCCCCGACCTGTCGGCGTTTATCCTGGCCCTGGTCCAGGCAGACGCCCTGGGAATGCCGATAGGCCCGGTGCTTAGGGCACAGGCCGCCGAGATGAGGAACCGCCGGCGCCAGTGGGCCCGGGAGAAGGCAGCCAAGCTGCCGGTGAAGATGCTGTTCCCCATGGTGCTGCTGATCTTTCCTGCGATCATGATCGTGGTGCTCGGTCCCGCCGTCGGCTCGATGTTGAAGATCCTCAGAGTCTTCAATTGACCAGCTCTCCCAGTGCCCGGGACCGGTCCACACACCGGCTTCGGGCACTGGGTGTCGCCTCGGTCGGCCCGGCCTCCCAGGTTGGCCCGGCCTCCCAGGTTGGCCTGGCGGCGGGCTCCTTTGGCGGCTTGATCGTTGCTATTCGTTGGGTCGCGCTGGCGGGCGCTATCGCATGGGCTGGCGCAACCGGTCCGGTGTCAGTCACCATCCTCGTCGCCGCGGTGCTGGTTGGCTTCGCGCTCTGGCGGACATGGCGTCCTGCCCGTTCGGCCCGCTGGCAGGCAAGAGCCTGGGCTGGGGCACCATGGGACGAGCTGATCCTGGCCATTGTGGCGGTGGTGCTCACCGGCGGGTGGCACTCTCCCTTCGTGGTCGTCCTGGCGGCACCGATCGCAGGGGCGGGCCTAATGAGTGGCCTGGGCCAGGCTGCCGCGATGGTCGCTGCTTCTGCGACAACAATCGCACTGGCCGGACTGTCTGGCATCGGTATCAGCTACCGGGCGAGCACGAGCGCGGTCGTTGGAGCCCACCCGGGGCTGAGCTGGTCAGTGGAGCTGGTATTGCTCGCGGTCATCGGCGCCTATAGCCGCCGGCTGGCCAACCAGGCGAGCACGCAGAGCCTGGAGGCCAACACCCATTTAGTGAGTCAACTCGAAGCCCTTAGTAGGGCCAATGAGCTCCTCGTCGAGCTGCACCAGCTGGATGGGGCAATCCCCGCCACGGTTAGTGCAACCGAGATCGTCGACGCGGCCCTGGCGAAGCTCACCGAGCTCGCTGTACCCGACACCGCAATGATCGTTCTGGGCGGGTCCGCTCCAGGGACCTGGACCGTAGCAGCGGCTGTCGGTGTCGAGCCGTCCCCGGTGCTCGCCGACTCCGACCTGCCGGTCCCCATGAGGCACTGCGCAGGCGGAGATCCTGCGGTACGCAACCGGCGCGGCCCCTCTCTGTCTCTGAGGACGCGCAGCGCGGTCTACGCTCCCCTGACCGTCGGTGGGCGCTGCCTCGGGCTGGTTGCCTTGGAGTGGAACCTAGCTCGAGACCGCCACCCGGAGGCGAAGCTCGTGGAGACCGTAGCGCTGCAGTGCGCCATCTCGCTGGACAACGCCCGCATGGTAGCCGGGCTCCGCAGCGCAGGCGCGGACGACGAGCGACACCGGATCGCGGAGCGGCTCCACGACGACGTGGGCCAGGACCTGGCGGTGCTTGCCCTGACGCTGGACAGGGTCTGGACCGGACTGGGAAGGGAACCGGCCCTGGACTACCGGGATGCAGTCGACGAGCTGCGCCAAGAGGCCCGGCGAATTCTCGGGCACGTACGCGAGACTCTGGCAGATCTTAGGACCGACGTGACCGCCGAGCACGACCTGGGAGCCATACTTGAAAGCTTCCTTGCCCGGGTGTCGGCGCGTAGCCATACCAGCGTGGCTCTGGACGCAACCGAGGGCCGGGTGCCGGTAGCCGCCGAACGCGAGGTCTGGCGCATTGCCCAGCAGGCAATTACCAACGCAGAGCGACGAGGCGGCGATATCGAGGTGACCTGGCGGCCGGGTCCCGGTCCCGCTGTGTTGGAGGTCCGCGACAACGGCAATCGCAAGGGTAGCGACCCTGGGGGCGGCAACCACCCTGGGGGCACCCACTCGGGGGGCACCTACTCGGGGGGAAGGGAGGCGGCCCGAAGTGGTGGCCTTCCCGATGGCTTGGTGGCCATGGGAGAACGCGCAGCCCTGATCGGCGCACGGTTGGAAGTCGAGAGTGAGCTGGATCAGGCCACGGTGGTGAGATGCCTGCTGGGCTGAGAGTGGCGGATAGCCGCGAGGAGATGACCGTGCCGGAGGACCGGCAGCAGTGGGTAGCGGGGCTGGGGAGGCGCGTCGTCCTTGCGGACGATCACCGACTGCTGCGAGAAGGGGTGCGCAGAGCCCTGGAAGATGCCGGGATGCTCGTGGTCGGTGAGGCCTCAGACGGCCAGGAGGCCATCCGGCTGGTCGATCAACTGCGCCCGGAGGTGGTGCTCATGGACGTCGCCATGCCGGTGCTCGACGGCATCGCGGCGACCCGCGTCCTGGTCCAGCGCCACCCCCAGCTCGCGATCATCGCGCTGACAATGTTCACGGATCCCACCACCTTGGCCCGAGTCCGTGAAGCCGGCGCTGCCGGATGGCTGGGCAAGGACTGCACCAGCGACGAGATCGTCGAGGCGGTGAGGAACACCGTCGCCGGTACGGCCATGGACGCTTGGGTCCCCACCTCCCCCACGCTTCCGCTTCCCGCCCGGTCAGCGCACGGGCTGACTGCGAGAGAATGCGAGGTGCTCGACCTTGTAGCAGAGGGAGCATCCACGGCCCAACTAGCCTCGCGCTTGTATATCAGCCCGAGGACGGTCAAAAACCACCTTGCTTCGATATACGCCAAGCTGGATGCCCGAGACCGCACCCAGGCGCTGGTACAGGCGGCCAAGCTGGGGATTGTGCATCTCCGCTGAGCCGCTTGAGCTGCACCAGCCGGGGGCGTTTAGACCCTCGGCGTGATAAGCTGGGAGGTCTTGGGGGCGTAGCTCAGTTGGTAGAGCGCTTGACTGGCAGTCAAGAGGTCCGAGGGTTCGAGTCCCTTCGCCTCCACAAGAAGTAGCAGCTCAGAGGTGGTGTGGTGCCTTGCGCTCCTCGGTGACCCGGGAGAGCTGGCGATCGAAAGTCCCAACAGTCGCGTCAGCAATCTCAGCAGCGAGCACGACGCAGCAGTCCGGCATCTTCAACCCCGTCTCAGCCCGTAGGCGAGCAAGGCGAACAGCGGCATCCCCAGGGAACGGCACCTCGTGGACCTCAAGATCACGCAGGGTCTCTTGCACAGGACCCAGCCGGTCGTGTCGAACCGGGCCGACAAGCACCTCCGCCAGCGTGAGCGGGTTGATCCCCAGGTCGTCATCAACGGCTGCTTCCAGCATCGCCTCGGCGTCCGCATGATGGCCGTCTCCTTCGTCCAGGTAGGCGATGAGGACACTCGCGTCCAACACGATCACTCCGACCACTCCTCGCGCAGCTTGGACAAGTATTCGGGGCCAAAGGCACCGGTCGCGGCCCCGCTGTGGAGTCGCAAGGCCGCGAGCCTGCGTTCGCGCCGTTCCTGCTGGACTCCCCGGGCGGCGCGGTCGCCGTCGAGGGCGAGACGCGTAATCAACTGCGCTCGGCTCAGCTCCGGCCAACGCTGCGCCGCTGCGTCCAAGGCGTCAGTCAGCTCGTCGGTCTCGGTCACGAAGTGGCGAGGACGGGCAGTGGGCATGGCCAAAGAGTAGCACCCGTTTGGCTGGGTGCTACAGCTTTGCTCACTCATCTGCCGCCGCCGCACGAGCCCGCTCGGCGATCAGCCGGTCAACGCTTGCTGGGTCGACAGCGCCGGCAGCGCTCCTGGCCAGGCGGCCAGCGCCGAGCAGCTGCTGGACACGGGTTTTCCCGACGCCCAGACGTCGGCCCGCTTCCGCTTGCGAGATCCCCGGGCCGGCACTCGGCTCCATCCGCTCGACCAGGAGCGCCGCCACCGACTGGGCCGTGATGTGGCCAGTCGGGTCGGTGGCCAGGCGTCCGGCGCGGAGCAGCTGCTGGACCCGCCCGCGCGACACCCCGAGCGCGCTGGCCGCCTCGGCCTGACTGACCCAGCCGCCGCGCTCGGCAAGGAGGACGAGGTCCGGCAAAGATTTTTCAGTAATCCTCGTATCTCCCTAATGTGCTCAGTGGTCCAATCCTATCAGCCAGCCCAGGAGACCCCCACGACCAGACAGCCCAATGCCGCCGAGGCCGCAGCAGCCGAGCTGGCCTCGGCGGCCACCCCCGCCACCCGGAAGGCTGCCGCCGAGCGGCTAGCGGCAGCCCTGGCAGGCGTCTGGGTCGACGTCGCCAGGGACTGCTCTGGCTGGCTCCGCGCCCGCCAGATTACACACGAAGACGTCGCCAGCTCAGCCGGCAAAAACGCTTCACTTTTGGTCGACCGGATCATCGCGGGTGATACTCCACAGTGCACCCCATGCCATTACGTGTGGCTGGCGACCAAGCGCGATATGGTGGCCGCCGCAGAGCGGGTACGGGCTCACCCGGCGGTCAGCCTTGACGCGATCCTGGACGGGGGCTCGCGGTGATCGGCGGGGTGAATGACCGCGACCCCCTCGCCATAGAAAACGCCGACGCGATCGAGCTGGTACTCGAACGGGTGCGGCTTGCCCCCTGGTATCGGGCGGAGCTGCTGGATTGCGTCAGGTGGGGGGGACCGTGGGGGGCCACTGCGTCACGGCCGTCCGGATCGCTGCTATGCAAAGCCCGGAACTAGCCAAGGCCTTGTGGGACCTGGGTGCCTAACCCGGGGCGCCCCGCCGCTACGGGCGCTCGGGCATTGCGGGGGACCAGGTCCACCGTCAGTTCCAAACCAACGTCTTCGGCCTCATCGCGCTGAACAAGGCGTTCATCCCGCACTTCCGCACGCAGAGCTCGGGGGTCATCATCAACATCAGCTCCATCAGCGCCGAGCAGGGCTATCCCTACACCTCCGTCTACCAGGCGTCCAAAGTAGCAGTCGCGTCCTTGAGCGAAGGCCTCAACATCGAGCTCGCCGAGTTCGGTGTGGCCGTCAAGGCCGTGCTGCCAGGAAACATGAACACCCGCATCTTTTCCAAGATCGATCACGCCGAGGATGTCCCCGACGCCTACGACGCATCCGTCGAGGCCTTCTCGGCCCGCAATGTCGTCCGCTCCGACCCCCGCCTGACGGCCGAAGTCATCCACGAAGCGGTCACCGACAACAAGCCCGGCAAGGTTCGTTACTACACCGGCCCGGACGGCATCGCCATCCCGCGGGTCAAGCAGCTCCTCGGGCAAGAGTGGTACTGGCAGGAGTTCCGTACTGCCATGACGGGCAATCCCAGCCCGCTGTGGCACTCGTTGGTCCCCACTCCCGTTGCCGCTGACGAGTAGGGGCAAAGCGGACGCCGGAGTAATCCGACGTCAGCAGCGGCCTGGACGTGGTCTTGTCCCGGGTCCCTACGCCGTCGTGATCTTTGCCGTCCCACTCGCCGCCGGCCGGGACGGACTTGTGCCGATGGATCAGTCATGAACGTTCAGGCGAGACCGTGGGTTTGCGAACCGAAGGTCGAGAGATCCTGATGATCGATCACCGCTGGCTCGTCGGTCATCCCCGTCTCGGTTCGCCAAGCGAGATAGTTCTCGTAGTCTTGGCGTCGCGTCCATTGGGTGAATGAGACCACGTGGGACGGGTCGTCCTGGCTGCGACGGAGGTGGATGGCCTCGCAGCCGTCATGTTCGAGGCTGTGGGGTAGCGCTTCGCTGAGGGCCGCGATGACCGCTTCGGCGTGTTCTCTCCGACTCAGTGGTGACATGGACGGTCATGAGGGTCTTCTCCGTTGTTTGAGTGAGGAATGTGGGCTCAGATGGTTGTGACGGCGCGGGCTCGGTCTGCCATCGCCCGCCGGGCCACGTCGGCGTCGGGAACGAAGCGCTCGAAGCCGTGTGGGGCTCCGGGGTGGACGTGGAGCTCGATAGGCACGCCGGCTCTGGAAAGGCCCAGGGCGTAGGCGATGCTCTCGTCGCGGAAGATGTCGAGGTCGCCGACTTCGATGTACGCAGGCGCCAGTCCGGCGAAGTCGAGCAGTCGGGCGGGCGCCGCGATGGGCGAGACGTCGTCAGCGCCCAGACCATCGCCGAGCAGAGTCGCCCAGCCGGTGTAGTTGTTGTCGTAACCCCAAGTGAGCAGCTCAGTCGGCACGGAGCCTGGCGTCGTGTTGCGGTGGTCGAGCATGGGGTACACGAGAATCTGTTTGGCCAAGGGCACATTGCGATCACGGGCCAGGATGGCGGCACCGGCGGTCGGACCGCCGCCACCGCTGTCCCCCATGAGCCCAATACGGGACCGGTTGACTCCGAGATCGGCGGCATGGTCTGACAGCCAAAAGTCCGAGTTGGAGGTGCCCGATCCCGAGAAGCCTGCCCCCAGCGCGAGCGCTCTGGCACGAAGAACCGCCACCATGGGGACCTCGGCCCCCCACACCGGCGACCAGCGAAGGGTGGCCACT
>JBOGGT010000019.1:0-3578 GCA_050744225.1 Acidimicrobiales bacterium
GGTGAAGGCTTGGGAACCGCTGCATACAATTTCAAAAAAGACACCGACGCAGGGGCGCTGGTCGAGGCGTGGGGCGCGCTGGGCCCTGGCGAATCCAGTGGCGCCACGGTTGCCGTCGCCGGTCGCCTGATGCTGGTCCGTCCTCAGGGCGCCATGTGGTTTGCCACCCTCCGGGACTGGACCGGGGCGGTGCAGCGGTGGGGGGTGGCTGGGACGACCGAGGAGCTTGGCGACCTGGCCAAGTGTTCCATCGGGGACTGGGTCGGCGCGGGGGGGGAGGTGGTCAGGACCCGGCGGGGCGAGCTGAGCGTGCGGGTGGCCAGCTGGGATCTTCTGGCAGAGGCCCGGCGTGGTTTTGGGGACAAGTGGCGGGGGGTGACTGATACCGAGACCCGTTTTCGCCAGCGGTATGTGGACATGTGGGCCAACGAAGGCCCTGGCGGATCCCGGCTGGCTCCACGACAGGTCCTGCTGACCCGCAGCAAGATGGTCAGTCTCATGCGGCGCTGGCTGGAGGATCGTGGTTTTGTCGAGGTGGAGACTCCGGTGCTGCACTCGATCCCGGGAGGTGGTTTCGCCCTTCCGTTTGTGACCCATCACAATGCGCTCGATGCCGAGTTCTACTTGCGTATCGCTCTGGAGCTGCATCTCAAGCGGCTGGTGGTGGGCGGGTTCGAGAAGGTATTCGAGATTGGCAGGGTGTTCCGCAACGAAGGTATCTCGGTGCGCCACAACCCTGAGTTCACCATGTTGGAGCTGTACCAGGCGTACGCGGATTACACGGACATGATGGAGTTGGTGGAGGAGATGGTGGCCTTTGTCGCGAGGGAGTGCACCGGGGGGACTCTGCTCAGCTATGGAGGCCGGCCGCTTGACCTTACCCCGCCGTGGCGGCGGGCCACGATGTGCGAGCTGGTGGAGGAGTGTACCGGTGAAGTCGTCGACTTGGATCTGGGGGATGACGGCTTGCGCGGGGTGGCGATACGCTTGGGGGTAGCGCTCGATCCCAGTTGGGGACCGGGAAAGGTTCTGGTCGAAATCTATGAAAAGACCACGGAGCCCGCTCTGTGGGGACCCGTATTCGTCTGCGATTACCCGTTGGAGGTGTCGCCTCTGGCTCGTGACCACAGGTCTCGACCAGGCTATGTGGAGCGTTTTGAGCCGGTTGTCGCCGGTCGCGAACTCGGGAACGCCTTCTCTGAGCTCAATGATCCCGACGAGCAACGGGCTCGCTTTGAGAATCAGGCCGCTCAGCGCGCCAACGGGGACAATGAGGCGATGCCGCTGGACGAGGACTACCTGCGGGCGCTGGAGTACGGCCTGCCGCCTACCGGAGGCCTCGGCATCGGCGTGGACCGCCTGGCGATGCTTCTAACTGACACCGCCAACATTCGGGAGGTAATCGCGTTCCCGACGCTGCGCCCGGAGCCGAGACAATGACTATCTGGCTCCGGGCGAGAGGCTCAGCTGTGAGCGGCGGCGTAGGCCTCGGCGAGTTCGGCGGAGATCCGACCTCTATCACTTACGGTCATCCCATTCGCCCTTCCCCAGGTACGGATCGCCTGAAGATCCTGCTTGCGAGTGGGACTGGGGCGAGTGCTCGCTGGTGCGCCGGACCGGACAGCGACCGGCGCAGCGGGCCGGGTCGCTGCGCCGGACCCCGAGCCCGCTGGCGCGGTGCGGGCTCGACGGCGGCGCGGTGCTGAGCCACCGTCGACTTTGCGGCCGCTCTCCACGTAGGTCCGCATGAAACCATTCAGCTCCTTGTGGTGGCGGCTGCAAAGTTCGATCTCGTACTCACGACCGTCCAGCCCAAAGCGTACGGTCTCTTCCGCCACGGTGTCGTCACCGTCGACATCACACGTCAGCACTATCTTGGTTATACGCGCCATTGATGGAGTCTCCTTGTTCGGGTTGCACACTAGCATTTCTCTCACGCAAGAACGCGCGACCGGTATCGGTGCGCAGTCTAGCTCGGTTGAGTAGCTCTCATCCTATGGGAGAGGCGCTCGAAGTCCAAACCACCTCCGGCCCGGTGCGGGGAGCCCCCAGTCAATCGGTACTCGCATTCAAGGGGATCCCCTATGCGCAACCCCCGGTTGGACGGCTTCGCTTGGCCGCCCCGGAGCCGCCGGTGCCTTGGGCAAACACCATGGTTGCTACCGATTTCGGACCCGTCGCACCCCAGCTATTAGGGGCTCTGGAGGCGATGCTGGGCGGTGGGGAGCCAGCTCAAAGCGAAGCTGGATGTCTGACGCTCAATGTTTGGACGCCGGCCACCGACGATGCGAGGAGGCCGGTGATGGTCTGGATCCACGGGGGAGCCTTTGTCACGGGCTCAGGGGCGGCGACCTGGTATGACGGGGCAGCGCTGGCGCGGCGGGGAGACGTGGTCGTGGTCACGTTCAACTACCGGCTCGGGGTGCTTGGCTTTTTGTATCTCGGGGAGACGTCGGCTGGCACTGGCGACGGTGCGGTGGGCAATTTTGGACTCCTGGACCAGTTGGCCGCCCTCAGGTGGGTTCGACAGAATGCGGCGGCGTTTGGGGGCGACCCTGATTGCGTCACCGTGTTCGGGCAATCGGCCGGGGCCATGAGCATCGGCGCCCTGTTTGCCTCACCCGACTTTCCGGGCTTGGCCAGGCGGGCAGTGCTTCAGAGTGGAGCTTGTGATCACACGGTGTCTGTGGAGCACGCGGCGCGTAACTCGGCGGTGATCCTGGACCGCCTCGGTCTGTCGCCGAGTACAGATGGTCTGCTGGACGCGTTACGGGCGTTGCCCACCGCAACAATCCTGGAGGCACAGGCCCCGCCGCTTCCCCATGTGCTGGACGGGATGTCCTACTTGCCGGTGCGCGATGGCGTGAGCCTGACCCGCAACCCAATGGAATCCGTGGCGCAGGGGGCGCTCCGGGGCCTGGACCTGTTGGTCGGGACGAATGCCGACGAGGCCAGGCTGTTCATGGTTACCGATCCCAGCCTGGCGGATATGGACGAGGAGGGGCTGGCCACCCGTGTGCTGGAGGTCTGGGGTCCCGCTGACGCTCCCCGGATTGTCGATCGTTATCGGATGGCACGCCCGGACTCTTCGCCCCGTGATCTGTGGTTGGCAATCAGCACCGCAAAGTCATTTCGCATACCGGCAATCCGCCTGGCCGAGTTGGCCAGCCGGACCCAAACCCCCGGTCAGGCTGCCACCTTCGCATACCTGTTCAAATGGAGGACCCCGGCCTTTGGCGGAGCGTTCGGTTCCTGTCACAGTCTGGAGATCCCGTTCGTGTTCGACAACCTCGACAAGCCTGGCATGGCTCAGGTCTTGGGGGGCGAGGGGAGTGCGGCCGCCCTAGCCGCTGAGGTGGCCGATGCCTGGGTTGCGTTTGCTCGCTATGGCCGACCGGCGCTCCGAGGCGGTCCGGATTGGGTCCCTTATTCTGTGACTGGCGGAGGTCACCAACCCGGCGAGCGATACCGTGGCACTATGTGTCTGGACACCGTGTGTCAGATGGTAGAGGATCCCGATGGTGACGAACGAAGATTGTGGGAAGGAACGGCTTGACGTGATGTCTGGCACTGAACTG
>JBOGGT010000020.1:0-2259 GCA_050744225.1 Acidimicrobiales bacterium
CGGCACCCCAGCCCGGTGGCAATCGGCCTGCTGGAGCTGGCAGGCCTGGTGCTCTTGCGCCTGGCCTACTCCGGGGTCAGCCCCCCGCGCCCAGTCAAGCCCAGGTCAGTCGCTCGGGCCGGCGCAGGACCGGCCGGCGCAGGGCCCGCCGGTGCGGCGGTTGCAAGGGGGACCAGCGCAATGACCCAGCCCGAGCCCAACGCTGGGCCATCCCCTGGATCGCCCAATTCCGATCCAGCGGGTGGTCATGGCGGAGCGGTCGGCCAAGCCGGAGGCGGTTCCGGCCGGCCATGGTCGTTGCTCGGCGCTGGCGCGCGCTCTGCGGGCCGGGTTCGCGGGAAGGCAAAGCGCAAGGCGGCGGAGGTTGCTCCGGTGGCCGACGAGCTGTTGGGCCGCGGCGCCCGGCGGCTGGGCGGTCTGGCGGGCCGGCGCGCGGCCAAGCGGGAGGCCTCTCGGGGATCCTGATGGCGCCAAGCTCGGGGCCAGCTTCAGCTTGGCATCCGCGGTGTCAGCCCACCGGGTCAGCCCACCGGGTCAGCCCACCGGGTCAGCCCGCACCGGGTCAGCCTCCTGGAGGGGCGAAGCCCAGCGCCTCGCCGTAGAAGGCGAGCTCAGCCTCCAGGCAGCGCCGGAGGGTGTCGGCGCGGCGGAACCCGTGTTGCTCCCCCTCGAAGCACAAGACTGTGTGGCGGATCCCGCGCTCGCCAAGCGCTGCCGCCATGGTCTCCGCCTGGCTGGGCGGCACCACCGGGTCGTCTGCGCCCTGGAACAGGATCACCGGGCAATCCAGGAGTTCGGTGTGGTACAGCGGTGAGCGTGCCCGGTAGAGCTGAGCATCCTCTGGCCAGGCCCCGATGAGGCCGTCCAGGTAGCGGGCCTCGAACTTGTGGGTGTCGGCGGCCAGCGCGGCGACATCCCCCACGCCGTAGTAGCTGGCCCCGGCGGCGAAGGTGTCCCGGAAAGTGAGTGCGCACAGGGTGGTGTAACCACCGGCGCTGGCGCCCCGGATACACAGGCGCGACCCGTCCACGTCCCCGCGCTCCACCAGGTAGAGCGCGGCGTTTACGCAATCGGTGACGTCGAGCACCCCCCAGTTGCCCTTGAGGGCGTCCCGGTAGGCCCGCCCGTATCCGGTGCTGCCCCGGTAGTTGACATCTACTACTGCGATGCCCCGGCTGGTCCAGAACTGCACGCTCAGGTCGAGCACCGAGGAGGTCGCGCTGGTGGGCCCGCCGTGGCTCATTACCAGCAGCGGGGGGCGCTGGTGCTCGGGACCCTCAAAACGGGAGCTGGTGGGGGGGTAGAACAGAGCGTGGGCGGCTTGCCGATCACTGGTCAAGAACTTGATGGGCTCGGGCGAGGAAAACTCGAAGGGATTCAGGTCGATGCAGCGGCTGGTAGCGAGAACCCTGGCAGGCTCCGGCAGTGTGTCCCTGCCGATGGGCAGATCGACCACGGCAGGGGGGGTGCGCGGGCCTCCGCCGATGAAAACCACCGACTGCCCTTGCTCGGTGGCGGCAACCTGGACGTGGGAGATCGAGGTGCAGGACAGCTCGATCTCGGTGACCGAACCGGAGGCATCCACCAGGCCCAGGTGGTCTATCCCCCCGGCTCTCCAGGTTCCCACCGGGGTGCCGTCGGCCAGGAAGGCGTAGGAGGAAAGGCCGAAGACCCACTGGGGCCGTCCCCACTCGCCCTCGGTGTCGGTGACCGCCTGGCTCTTCCCGGTGGCCAGGTCGTATCGGTGCAGGTTCCACCAGCCGTTCGGGGCATCCGACACGTAGTACAGCGTCCCGTCCGGCGCCCAATCAGGCTGGAAGACAGACTCGCATGGTCCTCCGGCGACCAGCTTGGGCTCGGCCAGGGTGGGTCCGGAGCTACTCCAGCCCAGCTCGGCGACCCAGCACTCGGCCCCGTCCCAGGGCATGAGCGGGTGGTCCCAGCAGGTCCATACCAGCCACCGGCCATCCGGGCTGATCCGGGGAAAAGAGTAGAAGTCCCTGCCCGTCGCCAGTACGGACCCGCCCGAACCGGTCCTGTTCGCCGGCAGGGCGACGATCTCATTGACCACTTCAGTGGCGCTCTGGCCGAGGTGGGTCTCTCGCACGCAGACCAACCACTGACCGTCGGGGCTCGCCACGGCATCGGCATAGCGAACCGGTTGCACCCCCTTTTCCGGAGGCGGCGTCAGCGGCTCCGGCTCGCCCCCCGGCGCGATGCGCCACAGCCGCTGGTCGGCGAAGTTGGAGAACCAGACCG